>JANXLW010000216.1 GCA_025354965.1 Betaproteobacteria bacterium | reverse complement strand
CATTTCCAAACCGGCCAAATCTCTGCATGTTCGCCCCGACGGCCACAGGCGCTGAGACAAACCTCGATATCGCGCAGGGATTCGCGCCACGTCAACTGCGCGAAGGCCATGACACGAAACAAGTCGGCGCAGCTCAGGGTGCGCACACCCGAGTCGCCGCCATACCGATCGATGATGCGGCCAAAGTTCTTCCAAGGCACGTACTCCATGACTTGCGCAAACAGTGTCTTGCCAATGTTCATGCGGCACCCTCGGTTGTTCAAACCGGGAAGCGTCGCAAATGTGCAAATTGAAATTCAAATCGTGGACACCCATGGATCGCTTGAAATTCCCGTCGCTATTGGCTTGCGAGCCTTTACGCATTAATTAAACCGGACACTACTGATTTCGGATACGTCAGTGCCTCGGTAAGAAAGGCCCGCGCATTGGGTGCGAATTCTGACGAATTCGAGCTTCTGACTCGCCTTCTTGCCACACTAGGTAATACGACAGGATCGGGTGTCTTTGTTGAGCAACTGGGCGCCTGGAACAACTATGCCCGCGCGTTGGGAACTTTCCATGGACAGTTTGACATGCTGCTCACCCCAACCACAGCAACACCGGCACCGACCCATGGCACTGGTAACTTACCTAAGGCGCAGGAATGGGTATTGTCGACTCTGGACAGCACCGGGCTGCTTCGGGTTCTGGCAGGTTTCGGACTGCTTGATGGCATGGTGAATCAAATCGCAAGGGACAGTCTGGCCATTGTGCCCTTTACCCAGTTGGCCAATCTCACCGGCACGCCCGCCATGTCGGTACCCCTGCACTGGACGCCAGAAGGTTTGCCCATGGGAGTGCAATTTGTCGCCCGGTTTGGCAAAGAAGACCAACTCCTGCAACTGGCCGGTCAACTCGAGGTGGCGCGCCCCTGGATGCAGAGATTGCCTGATTGGGTTACGACAGCTTAGACCGCGGTAACCAATTCTCGCCCAACCGCAAGGACCTCATCCACCAGTCTCGTCGTTCCAGCCAACCGGTCGGTAACGGAAGCAGCAGATGCTGAGCACCGGCTCGGCGAGCAGTTCCAGCTCATCGTGGGTGCGGGCTCGCTGCCCGACGAGACGGGCGCAGTCGTTGTGACGGACGATCCGATCTTTGATCCCGTCCGAGCCGATTTCGCGCAGGATCGCCCAGACCGCCACACCCCGCGCGGGTGTCGAGAAGTCGACCCCGAAGTCCGGTGTACCCAGGCCCAGTTCGTTGAACGGGGAGCCTCACCAAGCGAGGCCAGCAGCCTTTCCGCGTCCGCGCTCAGCCGGTGCGGCTTCGTTTCCAGCAGGTCGAGCAAATTGACTTTGTGAGCTGCAAGGGCGCTCTCGCTGGCCGGATACTGCTCAACCACGCCATCGGTCAACTGAAGAATCTCCTAATCCACAAAGGCGATGCTCGCGTTCAACCTGGCGCCCAGGGCGGCGATGCGTCCCATGGCGGCCTGATGTTGCGGGTTGGTCCCGTCTTGCGCGTTGCGCAGGTAGGCAAAAGTGGATACACGCACGAAACGCTGTTGCAGCACCGCCACGGTGTTCAGGCATGCCAACAGGGTTGCCGCGCTGTCCCCCAGACGCCCCTGGTAGGGGTTCACATCGGACCGTGCTGCGTCCAGGGCTTCAAGTTCGGCCTCCCAATCCGTAGTGGAGGGAAACAGGTCGTCAAGGTTCCAGGTCATTGCTACCGGAACGTTTGCTCTGGCTTGGGCGTCTTGCATGGCATACCTGCCTATGGGTGGCTGACCCTTGGCACCAGCGCCGCAACGCGCAAGTTTCAGCCAATTTTTGGTACGGTGGGTTGCTGATACCCACGCGTCCATCAAATCCCCCCACTTCGACCTCTCCGAGTTGCGGGTGCCGGGTCTTGCGCCACACCTTGAAAATGCGCCCCTGGTTAACCTCGCGGTCCATCTTCCACAACGCGAGGAATTCCTTGCGCTCCAAGTGTGCGTAGTGGTCGACAAAAGGCTTCTTGCGGGCAATGCCGATTTGGGCGAACAGGTCCCACAACTCCACCACGTACGCCAGACAGCCCCGCTGGTGGTAGGCCCAATCGCTCAGGTCGCCGTGCAAAGGTTTGTCGGGCTCGTACAAAAATTCATGAAAACCGCTCACCGTGGCGTAGCCGGTGTGCTCGGTCATCCAGGCCTCGATCTGCCGGTACATGGCGAGGTCCGTCTGATCCATTTTGTTGTCAGGCTTGTCGCCCAGCGGTCGAATCAGAACGCCGCCAAATGTATGCAGGTTAAGCCAGGTAAAAATGTGCGGGTGGCGAATGGCAAATTCCATGACGGCGCGGGTTTCCGGTGCGCTGCCGGGGAAGTGCCCCGCGCCTTCCTGCTCGTGCTGCGGCTTCCATTCGTGCGCAAAATTGCGGTTGAAGTCGTACAGGTTGTCCGACAGAAAGTGCGGGTCCGGAATGCGTTGTCCATCGAAATTGACGATGTGCCATTCAGGATAGAGTTTGTAGAACGGGCCCGCATCTTCAGGCAGGCGCGGCACCATCACCGGCGGCTCCAGCCGCAGCCCGTCGTCGCCGCGCAACTCCGCCAGTTCGCCCTGCGGGTCTTGCTGACGCATGTAGCCCATCAGGCCGTCGCCATCGATATCTGAAGCCTCCCAATACGCATGCGACTGATGGACCCGGTCGTTCACCGGGCTGGAGCGCACGTAGCGACCGGTCTTCAGAATGGCCTCCGCGCCGTCCGGCGAAATGCGCGGGACCACGTAGAACAGGGTGCCGCGGATGGCGTCCGCCATGTGCGCCGGGAGCGGCTTGGACCCAGCCTCGTTCTTGCCCTGGTAGATGGCAATCACGTCTTCGGCGATCGCCAGGGCCACGCTGGTGCCGCATACTTCGGTGGCGTGCATATTGCCGTCTATCCACACAGCCGGGCGATATTGGTCCGGATTGCGGCCTATGGTGAGCAGGGGAATGTCGCGCCCTTCAGCGCTCTTGCCCAGCGAGCTCAGGGTAACGAATTCCGGATAGGACTGAGCCCAGGCGCCAAGCTGGGTGGAGAGGTCGTTGCAATCGAGGTATTGAGTGCGAAATATATTTATCCCTGTAGCCACTGTGCCAAATCATCCTTCAGCTTCTTGAGGTCGGCGTCGCGCGTGTACATCATGTGGCCGGCGTCGTAATAGTGATGTGTGACGCGCCTCAGCACTTCCGGTGGCAAGTCAAGTTGAGCCAGCGAATAGTCTGAGGCGCAGTAGGGTGTCCCCAGATCGTAGTAGCCGCTGGCCACCAGCACCCGAAGATGGGGGTTGCGTCGCATCGCTCTGGCCAGCGAACCGCTGGTACTGGTAAAGCTGTTGCCTTTGCGCTCGCCTTGCAGCCAGTTCCAACTCTTATTGACTTCCATCGACAAAATCTCATATCGCTGGTCCGTATGGACGCCCAGTACGTCGCTCATGTAGGCGTTGGACGCCATGGTGTAGGGCGCGGCAATGGCTTCGATTCCGGGGTCGAACTCCCACTGCCGCGACTTGCGCGCAGCCAACGGGCCCGTGACACGCGCTTCGAGCCGACCCACCTGCCGGCCCTCGGTGCGCATCAATTCAAAGAAGAAGTCCTGGTCACTGATGCGCAGATTGTGGTCTTCGATCAAATCAGCCCGCAGCCCCGTCAACTCGGCCATTCTCTTGGCCAGACGGGTTTTGTCACGGACCGAGAGGCGCGAACCCTGATGCAATGCCTTCAGGTAGTCTTCATGGACAAATGCTTCAGCGGCCGCGCGGGCGGCAGCAGCAGATTGGCCGATGCTGCCCTTGAGCTTGCCATGGTATTGCGCAACGCCAGCGAAGGCGGGCAGAAACAAGGAAAATGGCAAATCGTTCTTCTCCTCAAACGCTATGGTTTGCAGATCCATGGCACACGACACCAGGATGACGCCGGCCAGCGCCACCCCCAGGGACTGAAGTTTGTCGGCCAGCGCCGCCCCGCGGGTCGTGCCATAGCTCTCACCCGCCAGGTACACAGGTGAACTCCAGCGCTGCGTGCGCGTCAGGTGCAACCGGATGCACTCCGCCAACGCGTCCACATCGCCGTCCACGCCCAGCATCTTTTTGCGGGCTTCTTCGCTGGCGGTGAGCGAGTAACCCGTGTGCGGTGGATCGACAAAAACCAGGTCAAAATGCTCCAGCCACGAGTAACGGTTGTCCTGCACGGCATAAGGCGGGGTTGGCATGCTGCCGTCATCGTTGATGCGAACGCGCTTGGGCCCAAGTGCGCCCAGATGCAACCAGATGGACGCCGAGCCTGGTCCGCCATTGAACGCAAACAGAATCGGACGCGCAGCCTTCTTGGCCGGTGAATCGATGCCAGCCATCCAATAGCTCGTCAGGAACAGCGCGGCATCCGGTTCGCCTTTGTGCGTCTGCGACCCGTCCACAACAATCGGCACGAATCCAGCGGTGGCGCTGTAGTCCAGGCGACCAGTGGCAAGTTCTACGCTGCCCTCGCTGGCAGACACAGGCAGGTTGTTGAGTTTTTCCACCCGCTCGCGCATGCGCTTTTTCTCTTCGACGCTGATTGAGCTTGAGTTACTTGCGGTGGTCGAGTCTGTCGGGGAATCGTGCGCCATGAAATCTCCAAATTGGATGCTGATTATCAGCGTCCATTGTGCTTCTTCAGTGGAGTCATCGGTGTTTGCCGCTTCGTCCCACTGCCGCAAGGTCGTCCGAGCCCTCCAGAGTCAGCTATTGTGAAATGACACGGACAGCAGGTCCTGGTCGGCTGGCGGCGGTGCCACGAAACCCTGCTGAAAGGTTGCTGCTCCTGACGGAATGGTTACCCAAGGAAGCTTGGACTGAACCCAAATATGCCGGTCAATAGCAATCCAGTCGGGGGCGTCAAATGTTCCGCCTGTGACCGTTCGTATGCCGGGTCGAATCTCAGCGGTATGGAAGATTGTGGTTCCACATTTCGGGCAGAAGTTCATGCGCAGCCATCTGCCACTTTCGTCGGATCGGTGTTCGTATTCGGTAAGTTGACCTTGAAGCAACTCGACTGCATCCTGCCGGAAAGAGGCTAGAACCGCGAACGCACTGGCCAGTCTTCGTTGGCAAAAAGTGCAGTGACAGACCGTGCCAACGGCAGGATTTCCGTGAACACGGTATCTGACAGCGCCGCAGACGCAGCCACCGGAATGGGTTTCAGACATAATGACCTCCGAGATCGTTGGGGTTGAGATGATGTCGAGTAAGTGTAGGGGTCTGACGCTGAAAAGTTCAATTTGTCCGACTCCAGGAAGTAGACTTCCGGTTCGTGTACTGAGCCCTTTTGCGTAGGCAATATCCGCGTGAAATCCGTTCTTACTGGAGGCGACCATGGCTGACCCGCAAACAGCGAGGCTGAACCAACTGCGCAACATACAAGCCAAGACCGGCAAGACAATCGTCGAATTGCACGATGTCCTGGCAACCAGTGGTCTTGACAAGGTCGGCCAGTACCGCGCACTGCTAATGGAGCGATTCAAGCTTGGTTATGGTGATGCGAACACGGTAGCTCTGTTCTATGGAAAGCCAATTCCCCCGCTGGACGGCAAATCATCGACCAAGTTTGAGGCGCAGATGGGCGACCCGTTGGCTTCCATTTACACGGGGGTTAAGGCGAATTTGCGGTTATTGCATACAGGTGTGTTGGACATGATTGGTGCGTTTGGCCCTTTTGAAGAGTCCCACAAGAAGGGCTACATCAGTTTGCGCCGGAAGAAACAGTTTGCGATGGTGGGTCCCGCCACCAGGGACCTTATAGAGATCGGGTTGAACGCCAAGGCGCTGGCACCTGCGTCTCGTCTCAAGGTGATGCCGCCAGGGGGCATGTGTCAATACACAGTGCGAATAGGATCTGCAACCGATCTCGATCAAGAGCTACAAGGGTGGGTCCGAATTGCCTATGACATGGCCGGGTGAAAGTGCCAATTTCGTAACGTAAAACGATCTGCCGCGCATGACCGACTCCTTATTTTGAGGTTTGCAGGGCGCCTCCTAGCGGCCATCGCCTGTCTGATAGAACACTGTGACGGTCTTGTCACCGCAGGAGTCGGCGCCAACAGTGGTCAGCTATTCCTTCTCATAAAGCCGCGCCCGATCTGTGCGGCGGCCTTGGCCTTCAGCCGGGCGTCGGCCAACGGGTCTGCGGCTCGCGTGGGGTTTTCCCATTTGCCGGTCTTCGGGTGCATGACATTGAGGTAGCCGCCCGGGTTGATGCCGAATGACTTGAGGGTCTTGCCCTTGTAGGCCCGATTCAGAAAATCGTTGCGCCGCCCCTCCTGCGTTCCTGGGCTGAAGTAGCTAGGAAGTACAAAGTTGGACAACACAATGCCGTCTATCTCATAGAACTCGCACTGCACCGCATCGCACATCTCGAACATGTGCAACACTTTTTTGCGGCTTGTGGGATGCAGCCCCTGCACCCACAGGTTGCTCATCGGGTCCCCAATCAGCTCCAAAATCTCATGCGACAGCGCCATGGTCCACGGATCCTTCATCTTGTCGCACATGCCAAGATAGACATAGCCGCACGGAATGTCACGGAAGTTCTTGTCGTGCCAGCCTTCGGCCTGCTCTTTGTTGAGGCCGTCCAACACATACATCACCGCGTCGCCGCGCATATCGGGCAGCGATTGCTTGTTGATGCGTTCGCCGACCGCGCCTTCGATGCGCACGGTGGCGCCAAAGCTCCAGTAGGGCGTGAAGTCTTCGGTGATTTGGCGGTTGATGGCGCGCACCACGCGCTGCATGTCTTCGTCGCTGATCGATGCACTGCGGTTGACAAGGGAAATGATCATGGAGCCTCCGGATGGGTTGAATAAGGAGAGGTGGCCATTGTGGCGTGTTTCATCATTCTTGCTTTGTCCTGCCTTTCAACGTATGGGCTTATCAACCACATGATCCATCAGGCCGCAGGCGATAGTGACCTTACCCGAGGATTTGTCGATCTACGCAACTGTGCCATCGCCCATAGATTGGGCTGCCGTTGCTATGGTATTTTGCATTCTGCCGTGCTTTGGTGTTGCGTTACTTGTCGTACTGACGGGCGTAAACCTCGTCGTTGTAAAGACTTTCGCCAAAGCGATCACGGCCATAGCCCGAAATAATCTTCTGACCGTCAGGTGAAGCGACGAAGGCTACGAATTTTTCTGCAGTGTCGCGCCCCGGTGTTATGCCCGGCGGGGATGTCAGTGCGTGATAGGTGTTGACCAGAAACTTGTCGCCGCGATAAAGAATTACCAGGTCTGGCGCAATAGCCTTTTCCATAATCCAAGTCGATGAGTCGCTCATGAAGTAGGCACCTTCAGCATTGGCGCGCTTGAGACTGGCGGTCATAAAATCGTTGGTTACGATGTACCAGGCACCTGCGGGCTGGATATTGGCCTTTTGCCAAATCTGCATTTCCTTCTGATGCGTGCCCGAATTGTCACCACGCGAGACAAATCGCGCTCCCACTTTGGCGATCCGTTGATAGGCTTCAGCAGCACTGGTGGCTTGAGCAATCGCCGCCGGATCGGTTTTCGGCCCGACGATGTAGAACTCATTGGATCCGATGAGTGTCTTGCCGGTAGCCCAACCATCTTTCACGGCCTTATCGACTTGTGCCGGCGCATGCACCATCACCATATCGACCTTTTTGTCCTGCAGCAGCTTTAGCGACTGGCCAGTTCCGGCCTTGACCCACACCATCTGAGCATCAGCATGTCGCGAGAAGTCTTCAGCCAGCAGTTTTAGCAAGCCCAGTTCACCTGGGCTTCCGGTTGCAAGTGAGAACCGATTCTTCCCTGAGCCATACGTGGCATCGGTTTCAGCTGTGCGGCAAACTGATTTGATGGAATCTCGAACTTCATGTTTCGTGCGAGCACTTCAAAGTGCCCGTTGGCTCTTGACGCTGCACATCCGGATTACGTTTCGATCCATATCTGAAACTTAATTTTGACAGTCAGCCTTTTCGGAGAGCGTTGCGCGTAGAACAAATCTCCCACTGTCGATCATGGGAGCTTCCAGTGCGGGCACGCTCTCGCGGGGCATGAGGGGTCGTGACTTTATGGGGATTCTTTCGGATTGTTGGATGTGGCCTGGGGGCCGATCATGTATTCGCGCACCAACTCGCGCGCTCGGTGCAGCCGGCTTTTGATGGCGCCTGCCGGTTCGCCAAGACGCTCGGCGATCTCTGCGATGGTCAACTCCTCGAAGTCGCGCAGCAGCACCACTTCGAGATAGTGGGCAGGCAGCGATTCGAGCGCGGCGGCCAAGTCGATGCGCAGGTCGTTGTCGCTCTTGCTGGCGAGTTGGTGCTCCGCCAAATCTTCATCCAGCGGTTCGTGGCGAAACATGGCCCGCTCGAGCTTGCGGCATTCACGCTTGATGACGGTGAAAAGCCAGGAAGAGAAAGCGGTGGCGGCCTTGAGCCCGTGAACTTTGCGGGAGATGACTAAGAGCGACTCCTGGACGGCATCGTCCACGTCGCTGACCTGGCAATGCCTGCGGGCGTATCTGCGGGCGTCAGATTGGCAGACAGCCAGCAAGCGCCCGATGGCGGCGGGATCGCCCGTTTGCGCGGCGCAGATCAGACTGTCTCGTTCGATCCCGCTGACCGCCATGGCTCAGGCTCCTTTGTCCAGTTTTCTGCCAACCATCGCGCACATCGGGCAAAAACCAAATAGGCCCGTCATGGACAGAATGGCGCCCATGGCACCCGCGCCAATGGCCAGCGGCGAGCCGCCCCAATTCATGGCGGCGAAACCCAGAGCCATCAGGCCCATGACGATGCGAACAACGCGCTCCCAGGCCGGGACATTTTTGACGTAAAACATGATGATCTCCTTTGATCCGTTGATGTGTGAGGACAGCCCTCAGACACTAAGAGGCGGCGACGGATCGAAATGGTTCGCCAATTCGCCAATTGACATATCTAGAAACGGGTGGTCAGCTTCGTTAACCAGGAAGGCGATTGATCCACCAGCCACGCTTCGACCGACTTGTCGACTCCTGTGAGAATCAAGGCGGCCAGAGCGATCATGATAATGCCTAGTAGCATCTTGCCGGTCTTGCCCGCTTGCATGAGCTTGCCGCGCATCTTCATCATGGCACTACGGCTGACATAGGCCAGTGCAACGACAGGCAGCGCCGCTCCGATGCCGAAGACACCCATCAGCAAGGCGACCTGTGGCAATTGCGTGCCTTGGCTGGCCAGAACGACGGCGGCTCCCAACGTGGGGCCAACGCAGGGGCTCCAAACGACGCCAAGAACAAGGCCAATGGCGAATTGGCCGCCAAGGCCGTCAAGCTTCATGCGTACGATCAGATTGTTACCGGCGTCCCCAATGCCGGAGGTGGCTGAAGCGAAGCGTTGCTGCAAGCTTGCCGACATCAGGATGAGTCCCAGCAAGCCGAGGATGCCCGCCCCGAGATTGCGAAAAATCGAGGTGTCAAGGCCCAGCATTGATCCCGCCCACGCGAGTGCCGTGCCGATGACGGCGTAGGAAATGGCCAACCCTCCTGCCAATGCGAGAGGTGCGCGCGGATGCGCGTTGGTGGCCGACCCCAACAGGATCGGAATGATCGGCAGCACGCAAGGCGAAAGCGTTGAGAGAAGCCCCGCCAAGAAGCCGAACCCGTAGGAGCCGAGTCCGAAATCCATCAGTTGAGCGTCTTCTTGATCAGTCCTTCTATGCCATCAGGGTTGGTGTCGCCGACTGAGCGAGCGACTTCCTTCGTGCCCTTGAAGGCCACAAGAGTGCTTTGCATGCCGATCTTGAATGTTTTGAGCGTTGGCTTGTTGGCGTCAAAGTCGATCGTCATCAGCGTCACGTCTTTGTAGGCGGGCAGCTTCATGAGGCCGTCGATGATGGGTTTTTGCGCCTTGCAGGTCGGGCACCAGGTCGCGCTGATGTCGAGGACGACGGCTTTGCCTGCTGCGGTCATGCTGTCAAAGTCCTTTTGGTTAAACGGCTTGATTTCTCCTGCCATCGCCAGGGACATCAGCGCGGAGAGGGCGATGAGGATGGTTGTTTTTGCTAATTTCATGTAAAGGCTCCAGAAAGTGGGTAGTGAAGTGGGCGGTGGAAAGTGGTTAGCGGGACGGCTTGAAAGACTTTTGCTGAATTTGGAGGTAGGCCACGAGCCCGGCGAGTTCCTTGGAGTTCCAAGGCAAGGGCTTGGCGGCCATGGGCATGACCATGCAAGCTTGAATCATCTCATCCAGATAGACCGTCTTTCGGCCCAATTGTTCCTTGGCCATGACCACGGTGTGCGGATAGGGTTTGGCGAAACTGTCCGAGTAGGCGCTGTGGTTGGCGTGGCAACTGGCGCAAGCCATGTCATTGGTGGACAGCTTAGTGTCGGTGAACAGCTTC
Source organism: Betaproteobacteria bacterium (assembly GCA_025354965.1). Classification (GTDB taxonomy): domain Bacteria; phylum Pseudomonadota; class Gammaproteobacteria; order Burkholderiales; family Burkholderiaceae_C; genus Rhodoferax. The sequence continues at coordinate 5,679 of JANXLW010000216.1, read as the reverse complement.
TCGCCGAGCTTGGCGTCTCCGGCAATCGGGTTGTAGCCTGCCGGACGGGTGGTTTGGGCACCGGCGTCCCCAGCGGCGAAGGCAGGGGGCGTCAAAAAGGCAAAAGCGGCGATCAACGCGCTGAGCAAGGCAAAGTTGGGTTTGGGCATGGCGATACTTTTATGTTGAGTCCGCACTAAGAGGCGGCCATACGTCAAAACGGTTCGCGGGATCGCAAATATTCTTTTTTTTTGGAAAATGCGAACCCGATTGCCAAGCAGGCCCCTCTCAGTCTCCGAGGAATCGCCTCACAACCTCCTATCAACTGAACTATCCAGGAAAACCCAATGAACACATCTTTGAAAATGGCTTCGCTCATCGCTCTGACGGCTGCGACCCTTGCTCTTCCCGCCGCCGCTCAGGACACAAAAGACCCCTTTAAGTGTCAGCCCAAACAGGACATGGCCAAGTGCGGCTCAAAATGCAAAGCAAAATGTGCCAGCAAGTGCGGAGCCAAGAGCAAGTGCGCAGCGAAGAAGTGCGCGCCCAAGTGTGCTCCGAAATGCGCCCCAAAGTGCGCACCCAAGAACTAACGGGAGTGGACCGCAACCGGCGATCGCCGCCAACCAGAATCGCGACACAAGTCGCTGGTCTGCGGTTGCTCGAAATTTACTCCGGGTTGGCCCGACGTGGCGAGCATCTTTTGGGACATGTCCTTGGCGGCAAACTGCCGCGCCAATGGCAGCACTACCCCGAGGTTGATGCAATCGATTCGGAGCGGGGCTATCAGTGGTTTTATCACTCGCATTCGCCGCAAGATCGGCCAGGCGCGGCTGAGCACGGTCACATCCATCTCTTCGCACGGCGAAAGCTGTGGTCGCGTCGGCTGCGGTCGGCCCATGAGATTGAATTCGCCAGTCTTGCGGATGATCCAACCCAGCAAGTGAGCACCCGCCATCTGATCAGCATTGGATTGGATGCCAAGGGCATTCCGATCTCTCTTTTCACCGTCAACAGCTGGGTGACCGGTGACTTGATGCTTTCAGCCACAAATACTGCGCTGCTCTTGGATCAAATGACTCTCGACACTGGAAACGAAGAAGTCGATACGGTAATCGAATGCGTCGTCAGGCTATACAAGGACGAGATTCGGGATTTGCTGCTGAACCGCGATGTGCTTCTTTACCGGAAAAGAGCGCCCGGCATTCTTGACGACGAGCGCCTCGAAATGCTCTCGGAGATTGCCATCAATGTGGATCGGAAAATGCCTGGCGAGTGAATCACCACGGTTGAAATTCCGCAAAACTGCCGGTGTCGACTGGACGGCTACGCTGCATGATCGACCCACGCCGAGCAAACTTCTATGTTGGAAATGCACTCAGCCGGTGCAGATGGTCGTCACAAATTAGTGTGATGGCCTTTTACTTTTAGCCACTTGGACCCAATGCACGTAGCGCGAGTTGACGGGCCAGCCTCTGGGGATTACCGTGCTGGAAATTGTGGGTGCGCCGCTGTTCATCTGGTGGCAGTATCGGGTGGCAACTACAAAACGTTGGTAGCGCAAGACGACGAATGTTCGGCTGGTTCATTGCCTGCGTCGTATCAAACCAGGTTGCCCTGCCGCCATACGGGGCGCTCCAGACCTGCCAATGACCGATTAGACGTCGCTTCGGGCGGCACGCAGCGACAACTCCATGAACACGGCGCTGTCTCGATACGTGCCGAGAGACTCAGGCGGCTGATAAGCCTTCATGCTATTTTCGGAGTACGGATCAATCTCCACAAATCCAACAGAACGATACAGGGCGTGCGCGGCACTCAGTGCCTTGAGACTTTCTAGTCTCACAGTAAGGTAGCCAAGGTTCTTGGCATCCTGGATCAGTCGCTCCACCAACGCGCGCCCGGCGCCAACCCCACGGACTTGGGGTTGGACAAACATTCTTTGGATTTCTCCGACGCCTTCAGCCAGTCGTTTCAAGCAGCCAACACCGACGTAACGTCCTGCGTACTGAAGCAAGTAGAAGCGGCCGGTGGGCGGATAGAACTTCGATTGGTCTTGAATGTCGGACTCGATCATCGCGTCGATATTAAAGATCAATCCGTAGTTCGTGCGCGCCACGTCAGCAACCCAGCGCAAGTATTCACGCACGAGCTCTCGCCCGGTCGCTTTGTGTGCCAACGACTCGACGGCGATGAGGTCAATTGTGCCGGCAATCATGGACGGATCGTTTTGGTGAGGCTTACGAATAATTGCTGAGCCAAGGCCGAAAACTATAGCGAATGATGACTTTGACAATGCTACTCGGTCTTCTGGCGCGATGCCGAATGCCACGAATGGCATGGGGCCGGGTTCGACATAGGTAACTGCATACGAGCCTCACTGTCGGCAGAGATTGCCCTGAGACTACGAATGTCAGCTACCGATTCCCATGCTCCATGTTGGATGACTGCTTCCTCAAACCCTGGCTGACCGGATTCGGCACGTTGTTCGTGTTCACCAGTGACTGCAGCCTGGCAATCTGATATTTATGCATCTTTGTGGCGGGCCTATCTGGATGGCTGCTGACTTTTCCGTCCACTCTAGGACCATCGAGAACGAAGACCTACGTCCGAACTTGGTCAGCGGTGTCAACGATCAACGTGCGTTCCCTTGCTCCGATACCCGAGGCTGCATTCGCCTGCACCCAATCGCGGCGCATTTGCAAGCGACATTGCGGACATTCAACAACGGGATCTCATCTGCCCAGATGCAGATCGAAGAACCGGGCGACTTCGTCGTGGTACTCCTTGGTCTCCGGCGCGGTGATGTCGCGCATGTACTGCACATGGGATTGACCTTCCCACACTTGCAGCACGGCTTGCACGCCGGCCCTGCGCAGCTTGCGATGCATGCGCACTGTGTTGGAGAGATACAAATCGCGGGTTCCACTGGTCAGTATGGTTGGCGGAAAGTCATGCACATCGCCGTAGATGGGCGAAAGCAGCGGGTCTTTGAGGTCACGGCCATTGGCGTAGAGCAGTGCCGTTGCTCGAACGAATCCATCCTGTGTTCCCAGCGTGTTGTCGACCATGTCATTGGTAAACAAAGTGTCCCCGGTTTTCGTCAAGTCCACCGTCGGCGCGCCTGGCGCGATGGCTCCCGGCATCGGCAGGCACTCCTGCTTGGCACGAAGCAAGGTTGTGATCGTCAAACCGCCGCCAGCGGAAGCACCAAAGATTCCCAGGTTTTTGGGATTGGTGGTCTTGACAAGTTCACGATACACCGCAATGGCGTCGTCGAGCGCCGCCGGGAATGGGAAATCGGGTGGCATTCGATAATCCACCGAGATGACCTTGAAGCCACCAAAACCAGCCATCAGGACGGCTTCGAATGTGCCAGCCTCTCCCGGGTTCAACACTCTGACACCGCCATGAAAATGCAATAACACGCGGTTGCGGTTGCCCACCGGCATTGACTTGGGCGTGACAATGAAGGCGTTCACTCCAGCGATAGTGGTCTTCTCCACAGTAACTCCAAGTGCCTCACGAATCTTTGGCAATGCGGCCACCGTCAACGCGGCTGCTTGGTCAATTCTGGTTTTCCAATCGGCAGTGGTTTCGGGCACGAGATTGAAGGCGGGATTAAATGGTCGGCCAATAATGGCCTGCATTTGTGGACTTACGGTGTCTGGTACCGGGAGCGTGCGAGCGGGCACTTCCCGAGTGCCAATCGGCACTGACTGTGCAAATGCTCGTTGGGCGGGCATTGTCAGCCCTGCAATCATGGCGAGTGCAATGACCAAACCTGCCAGGAATGTGCAATGTCGATGTTTGTAAATCACCTTTGTCTCTTTCAGTTCTCGTGCAAGTCTACACGGTCGATGTCAAAATGTGCGTGTCTGGTGTGGAGCGGGCAGTCTCAATGTTCATAGGTCAACTTCCAGTCCCTCTGGAGTCGTACGCACTGAAATCTTGGGACGCAACTTACCTTGGTCGATGATGATTTCACACCCCGAACTGCCTGCTCCAAAGCTGACAATCAACTGCTGCACAAATGATGCGCCCAGCCATTGCGGCAGACCCATCTGCAGCTCCAGCTTTTCCGGCGTTGGCGGTTTGTCCCTGGCGGTCGGGGTTACCGCCAAGGTACTCGCATCGTCGAACTGGAAAAGCGAAGCGGGCGGAGTTACGGCCAGAAGCACAAACAGCAGGAAGCGCAGGCTCAGGTACAACGGAATCGGTCGCACATAGCGCCGACGGCGTCCTGCCAGAAACTCAAGTGTCAGCTGGCCAACAGGCGCCGCAAACGCTGACTGTACACCAGAGACCAACGCCGCCCATGAGCTGGCCAGATCAAGAAATGCGAGCAGGCGCGCTGAATTCGCTCTGGTCGATGCTGCGAGGTCGCAAACACAAGCGCAAATCTGACCGGCTCAATTCCCTCCTGAACCACGATCTGCGATTTATTCGAAATCACGGGCGCGCCAGGGCAGTCAAGTCACGGAGATTGCCAGCGCCACCTATTGCCCAGCACGCTACGATGAGCTCACCGCCCTGGTTATCGACGATGAAAGTCTGTTTGAGCGAATTACCCCAGCGCTCGGTCACGGTGCGTCCCACCATGTCGCTGCCACCACCGGCGGCCACCGGAACGATGTAGCGGATGGGTTTGGCCGGATACCCCCCGAACAATACCAGTTCGATAAGCAGTGTCAATTTCAACTGTATCCCGCCGCACGGCAGAGCAAGATCTAAGATCCAGGCGCGCAGCGAAGCAGGAGATGGCGAAATGGCGGCTGAACCAGAAAAGTTCCATGTTGGCATGATCGATTTCTTTTCGATCATTCTTCCCGGCGCGATCTTGGCGTTTCACCTGCGCGCTCTGGTGGAGCAAGGCAAGATTCCAGCCATCCTGTCAGCGCCGCAATCCGACGTCGAAGGCTGGGTGGTTTTCGCTATTGCGTCCTATGTGCTGGGTCATTTCCTGTTCCTCGTGGGTTCGTGGATCGATGGTAGTTATGACGCTCTGCGGGAGAAGTTCGCACCCCTCGAAAAAAACTTCCCGCTCAAAACAGCAATCGAGATAAAGAAAACCCATTTCCCACCTGCGCGGTTTAACGATCAGGCCATCAATGCCTTCCAGTGGACCAAGTGCCGACTCGCCCTTGCGCATCCGGCTGCGCTGGCCCAGGTCGAACGTTTCGAAGCTGATTCCAAATTCTTTCGCAGCTTGTCCGTCGTTTTGCTGACTCTGTTCGTCTCATTCACCGCGACTTGCCGCGGCTGGCTCGGGTTCGCCTGTCTGCTGCTGGCTGCCGCTTCGCTTTTGCGCTACGGTGAACAGCGCTTCAAAAGCACCCGACAGGCTTACTGGTATCTGATCACGCTGGAATCGGAGAAAGAGAACTGTGCGGCAACGCCGACTGAATCGAAGCCGGGAGAATCGCCGTGAGCAAAATCGCACTGTGTCGATACACGGAGCGGCCGCACAACATCGAGCATTGTCGTGACCGTGGCAACCTTTGGCTACCTGCCACATCAGAGAGCGCATAGAGGCAAGTCGCCTGTGTTTGCGTGCCTCTAACGAAGCTGTAAAAAAACCCGCTTTTCGCACCAGCCCCATCGGCTGTGCAGTTCTGACGGATTGATTTTCAGGGTTTGGAATTTCATGCCCACAGTGTGCCGCATATTGGCCTACTTTGGCGCCTACAGGCAGCCCTG
>JANXLW010000196.1 GCA_025354965.1 Betaproteobacteria bacterium | reverse complement strand
CTGATCTGTTGTCCAGGTCTTTTTTACAAGGGCGGTCAAGGGTTGTCAAAGGCTGTCAAGGGCTGCCAGCCACCTCTTTTCATGCTGTACATTGCAGCATGGCTAAAGCCAATCCGTCGATGGCGTAAACATGGCTGGCAGCGGATGCACCTGCCCCCGAAAAATCAAAAATGCGGAAATGACGTAAGTCAACCCAAAGCCAATCCTATGGAATTGCCGTCGTCCAACCCTTTCTTCGACCACCCCATCCTCAACTCCCCTTACAACTGCCCACAGCGGCACTGGGAGCTGGATACTGATGGTCAGCCGACCCAGCAAATTCTGCCCATCCGCAGGCGTGCCGAATTCATCACCCCCATCCCAAAGCCCAAAAAGCGCAAGAAGGCGCAAGCGCAAGACGAGATGGTGTTCAACGAAGGCAAAAACCTCTCCACCGCCGCCCAGCAGTACGACATCACCTCCATCATCAACCAGGTGCGCCAGGCCGTGGACACCTGGCGCAAGCTGGCAAATCCGGGCCAGTGGCAGGTTAGCCCTGAGACTGCGCGCTTGCTGCAACACTGGCGGCACCACAAGTTCAGTGGCGTGCGCCCTTTCTTCTGCCAGGTGGAAGCCGCTGAAACCGCCATCTGGTTGACCGAAGTCGCCCCGCAAAGCAAAGGCGGCAAACTCTTGCTGGACCATTTGGCCAGCGCCAACAAGGATGCCAACCCCGAGCTGATGCGTCTGGCCTTGAAGATGGCTACAGGCGCAGGCAAAACCACCGTCATGGCCATGCTGATCGCCTGGCAAACTATCAACGCCGTGCGCCGCCCCACCAGCAAAAATTTCACCCGCGGCTTCTTGATCTGCGCGCCGGGCCTGACCATCAAAGACCGCTTGCGCGTCTTGCAGCCCAACGACCCCAACAGCTACTACAAAGACCGCGAGCTATTGCCCAGCGACATGCTGGACGACATGAGCCGCGCCAAAATCGTCATCACCAACTACCACGCCTTCAAGATGCGTGAGCGTATTGAGTTGTCCAAGGGGGGCCGCCAGTTGCTGCAAGGCCGCACCGGTGACGCGCCGCTGACCCTGGAGACCGAAGGCCAGATGCTCCAGCGTGTCATGCCCGACCTGATGGGCATGAAAAACATCTTGGTCATCAACGACGAGGCCCACCACTGCTACCGTGAAAAGCCCACGCCGGAAGATGATGAAGCCCTCAAAGGCGACGAGAAAAAGGAAGCCGACAAGAACAACGAAGCCGCCCGCCTTTGGATTTCGGGCCTGGAAGCCGTCAACCGCAAGCTCGGCGTCAACCGCGTGATGGACCTGTCCGCCACGCCCTTCTTCTTGAGTGGCTCTGGCTACGCCGAAGGCACGCTGTTCCCCTGGACCATGAGCGACTTCTCGCTGATGGACGCCATCGAGTGCGGCATCGTCAAGCTGCCCCGCGTGCCCGTGGCCGAGAACATCCCCGGTTCCGAGTTGCCGGTATTTCGCAACCTGTGGGAGCACATCCGAAAAGACATGCCCAAAAAGGGCCGTGGCACCGGGGGCGAGCTGGACCCGCTCAAGCTGCCCCTGCGCCTGCAAACCGCGCTGCTGGCGCTGTATGGCCACTACGAAAAAACCTTCAAACTGTGGGACGACTACGGCATCAAGGTGCCACCGTGCTTCATCATCGTGTGCCAGAACACGGCCATTTCCAAGCTGGTCTATGACTTCGTTTCCGGCTTTCACCGCCAGAACGACAACGGCACTGAGGGCTTTGAAAACGGCCGCCTGGCCCTGTTCCGCAACTTTGACGACAGCACCGGCAACCCGCTGCCGCGCCCCAACACCCTGCTGATTGACAGCGAGCAGTTAGAAGCCGGTGACGCACTGGACGACAACTTCCGCGGCATGGCGGCCGATGAGATCGAACGCTTCCGCCGCGAGATGGTCGAGCGCAGTGGCGACGCCAGATCGGGCGACACCATCACCGACCAGGAGCTGCTGCGCGAGGTGATGAACACCGTCGGCAAGGTCGGCCAGTTAGGCGGCGGCATTCGCTGCGTGGTGTCGGTCTCCATGCTGACCGAGGGCTGGGATGCCAACACTGTCACCCACGTGCTGGGCATTCGCGCCTTTGGCACCCAATTGCTGTGCGAGCAGGTCATTGGCCGGGCCTTGCGCCGCCAGTCTTATGAGTTGAACGAAGAAGGCCTGTTCAACGTTGAATATGCCGACGTGTTTGGCATCCCCTTCAACTTCACCGCCAAGCCCGTCATTGGCCCGCCGCAGCCGCCGCGTGAAACCGTGCAAGTCAAGGCCATGCGGCCGGACCGCGATGCGCTGGAGATTCGCTTCCCCCGCGTGGAAGGCTACCGCGTCGAGCTGCCTGAAGAACGCCTCAGCGCCAGCTTTAATGACGAATCCATCCTGACCCTTGATCCCGAACTGCTCGGTCCTACTAACACACTTAGCGCCGGCATCATTGGGGAAAGCATCAATTTGACGGTTGATCACCTGCGTGACGTGCGCCCCAGCACGCTGTTGTTTCAGCTCACCCAGCGCCTGCTCTACACCAAGTGGCGTGATCCCGGCGAAGCGCCCAAGCTGCACCTGTTTGGCCAGCTCAAACGCATCGTCAAAGAATGGCTGGACGCGGTTGACGATGCCAGCAACCCCAAATACCTGGTCTGCAAGGGCGACACCTACCCCGCGCTGCTGATGTACCAGGAACTGGCCGACATGGCCTGCAACAAGATCACCGCCGCCATCACCCGCCAGTTTCTGGGCCAGCGCCCCATCAAGGCCCTGCTCGATGCCTACAACCCCACCGGCTCCAGCGCCCATGTGCGTTTCAACACCAGCAAGACCGACCGCTGGGAGACCAGCGCCAAACACTGCCAGCTGAATTGGGTGATTCTGGACAGCGATTGGGAGGCCGAATTCTGCCGCGTGGCCGAAGCCCACCCCAGGGTGCTGGCCTACGTTAAAAACCACAACCTGGGCCTGGAAGTGCCCTACCGCTTTGGCTCCACCCTGCGCAAATACCTGCCCGACTTTGTGGTGCTGGTGGACGACGGCCGTGGCCCGGCAGACCCGCTGCACCTCGTGGTCGAGATCAAAGGCTACCGGGGCGAAGATGCCATAGAGAAAAAGTCCACCATGGACACCTACTGGGTGCCCGGCGTCAACCATCTGGGCAGCTATGGCCGCTGGGCCTTCGCCGAGTTCACCGAGGTGTTCCAGATTCAGGCCGACTTCAAGGCCACGGTGGATGCCAGCTTCAACAAGCTGATCGAAGGGCTTGCACCATGACCCAAATCATCCCCAAGCCTGAGAACCTGGCCAAACTCGTTTTTCTGGTCCGTGGTGAAAAGGTGTTGCTAGACGCTGACCTGGCCGACCTGTATGACGTAGCCACCAAAGTGCTGAATCAGGCGGTCAAACGTAACCTCGACCGCTTTCCCGCAGACTTCATGTTCCAGCTCACGCTCGAAGAATGGGAAGGTATGAGGTCACAAACTGTGACCTCATACCCCGGAAACAGCCCTATGAAGTCACAAACTGTGACCGCATCCCGACGCAGACTCAGCGCGCTGCCCTACGCCTTCACCGAGCAGGGCGTCGCCATGCTCTCCAGCGTGCTGCGCTCCCAGCGTGCGGTGGAAGTCAACATTGCCATCACGCGCACATTCGTCCAGTTGCGCCGCCTGATGGACTCCAACCGTGATCTGCGGCTGCGCATCGAAGCCATGGAAACCCGCTACGACGAGCAGTTTTCGCAAGTCTTCGAGGCCATCAAACAACTCATCGCCGAAGACAAAACGCGCAAAGCCAAGCCACCTATCGGCTTTCTTTGAAGCGCATCGATTCAGCCCCCCACGCACGCACCAGGTTTCCCATGGCCACACGCAGCACCAAGCCTCTCAGCACCAAACACGTCGAAACCCTCACCCACGACGAGGCCAAGCGCAAAAACATTCCGTCGGTGGAGCAGCAATCCATTGCCACGCAGGAGCACATTGCGCCCAGGCAAATCCGCTACCCGCGCAACACAGATTTGGACCCCCAACTGGTCTGGCGCGGCAAGGACGAGCAGGACTGGAGCGACCTGGTGGTCAACGCGCCGCCGGTCTACATCCAGGAAAAAGTCCACCCCAAGGTGCTGATTGACGACCTGCTGCGCACCACCCGCGAGCGCGAGCATGAGGCCGGCAAAGGGAAGTACGCCACCGCCGACCTGTTCTCAGACTTCAACGGCATTCCCAAGGGTGCAGACAAAAC
>JANXLW010000145.1 GCA_025354965.1 Betaproteobacteria bacterium | reverse complement strand
CAACAAACGGCCGAAATGGCGGTGCAGGCGGCGTTGACCGGGCATCTGGTGTTCTCCACCCTGCATACCAACGATGCGCCGTCGGCCGTGACGCGATTGATGGAACTTGGCGTGCCCTCGTATTTGATCAACGCCACCTTGCTCGGGGTGCTGGCACAGCGCCTGGTGCGTACCTTGTGCAAACAATGCAAAGTGCCCGATGCGGCGGCCACACAGGAAGCGCTGGCCGAACTGGTCAAACCATGGCAGATCAATGGTTCTTACAAACCATTCAAGCCGGTGGGCTGCGTCGATTGCCGTATGACCGGTTTCATGGGGCGCATGGGCCTGTACGAGTTGCTGGTGGTGACAGAAGCTCTCAAGGAAAAAATCAACCGCGAGCCCAATAGCGATGCTCTCAAACGTCAGGCAATAAGCGACGGTATGCGCCCCCTGCGGCTGGCCGGTGCTCTGCGCGTGGCCGAGGGCTTGACCGTGCTGCAGGAGGTCCTGAGTTCCACGCCACCCCTCACCTGATGGCCTACTGCGTTTTTGGAACCTTATTGTCGACAACCTTCCGCAGCGCTTCCACCGCCGCCGACAAGGAGGAGCGCTGGCGGTAAAGGCGGATCTCGACCGGAATATGCCAGCGCGGGCCGCCCGCTGGCAGCAGCAGACCGGCACGCAAGTCGTCCTTGATCACGCTCTGCGGCAGCCAGGCAATGCCCCGTCCCTCCTTGGCCATGGTTGAAGGTGTATACAGTTCACCTGTCCAGACCTTGCAAGACATTGTCATTCCTGGGCTTTGCGGAATCGCGAACATTTTTCAGTCTAAAGTTAAGTCGATCTCCAACTGTTGTTGTCATTCAAACCGGTTTAAATATGAATAACATGAATTTAGTTAGGGGCCTGGTCCTCATGGCGATCGCCCTGATTTTTGGCCTGGGGTCGTTCAATTACACAATCGGCCGATTCAGCCGGGCCGGCCCTGGCCTGTTTCCCCTGATGGTGAGTTGCCTGTTGTTCCTGATTGGCCTGATCAGTGTGGTGCGGTCGCGCTTTGTCGAGGTCGTACCACTGAGCTACAACATGAAGAACATTGCCCTTGTCCTGTTGGGTCTGTGCGGGTTTGCGCTGCTCTCCCAGCACCTCAACATGATCGCGGGCATCGTGTTCCTGGTGTTTTGCTCCTCCTTTGCCGGCACCTCTTATTCGGTCGCGCGCAGCCTCAAAATCTCGGTTGGACTGATTGTCGTTGCCTTCATGTTTCGCACTCTGCTCGGACTACAACTGCCTCTATTCTGATGGACATTCTGCATAACCTCGCGTTTGGCTTTGAACACGCACTGACCCTGCAAAACCTCTGGTACTGCGCCATCGGCTGCACGGTGGGCACCTTCATCGGGCTGCTGCCTGGACTGGGTCCTTTGTCCACCATCAGCTTGCTGCTGCCCTTGACCTATTCCATTCCCACCACCGGCTCGCTCATCATGCTGTCCGGCATTTACTACGGTGCTCAATATGGCGACAGTGTGAGCGCCATCACCATGAAGATTCCGCACGCCAGCAGCATCGTGGCCTGCATCGATGGCTACGAGATGACGCTCAAGGGCAAGACCGGCCTGGCCTTGTTCACCGCCGGCGTTTCCAGCTTCATTGGCGGTACCGTGGCGATCGTGGTGCTGGCGACGCTGGCTCCGGCACTGGGCGAGGTGGCGTTCTTGTTTGGTCCGGCCGATTACTGTGCCCTCATGCTGTTCGGGTTCTTTTGCGTCAGCTTTGTCACCACTGGCAGCCTGCTCAACGGCCTGGCCATGGCCTTTATCGGCGTGCTGCTTGGGCAAGTCGGGACTGACGTGAACAGTGGCGTGCAGCGCTACACCATGGACTTGCCCTTTCTGGCCGACGGTATTGGCCTGATCAGCATCGCTTTGGGCTGCTTTGGCATTGCCGAGGTCGTGAAGAACCTCGACAGCGGTAGTCAGCTCTCACCGTTCAATGGCAAGATCAAACTGATGCCGACCTGGCCCGAGTTCAAACGCATCATTCCCAGCGCCTTGCGGGGCAGCGTGGTGGGCTCATTCCTGGGCATCCTGCCCGGAGGCGGCCCCACGATCGCCCAGTTCGCAGCCTATGCCGTCGACAAGCGTTTCAGCAAATACAAAGACGAGATCGGCCAAGGTGCCATTGAGGGTGTGGCGGGGCAAGCCGCCGCCGACGAAGCGGCCGCGCGCACCAGCTTTATCCCGCTCATGGCCATTGGCATTCCCGAGAACGCGGTGATGGCCCTCATGATGGGTGCCTTCATCATCAAGGGCGTCCAGCCCGGCCCCAACATGATCGGCGAGCACCCCGAGTTATTCTGGGGTCTGGTGGCCAGCATGTGGATCGGCAACTGCTTTTTGCTCATTCTCAACGTGCCCCTGGTGCGCTACTGGCTCTCGGTGTTCAAGATTCCCTTTAGTGTGCTGTTTCCATCGATTCTTTTTTTCTGCTGCATCGGAACTTACAGCATCAACAACAACCTCGATGACATCTTCATCACCGCCACCTTTGGTCTGATCGGCTATATGTTCATGCGCCTGAAACTCGATCCTGCGCCGCTCATGCTGGGCTTCATCCTGGGCCCCATGCTGGAAGAAAACTTCCGCCGCGCCATGCTCATCAGCCGGGGGAGTTTCAGCGTTTTCGTCACCCGCCCCATCAGCGCTACCTTGCTCACTTTGATCGCCCTGTTCATCGTGTGGCAGTTGTTGGTGTTTTACTTTCAGTCGCGAGAAGCAGCTGCCCGCGTGCAGCCAGGATAGCGATCGTCCGAGTGTCATGAACAAGCAGCGACCGGAAAGAAATTTCCCGAGCTCACGAACATCAGCAAGCGGGTATTTCGGAGGTCGCTGATGCGACATAGGTGAAATCCACGGCACTGCGGCACCCCATTCCCGGGCAAAATGGATTGATTAATCGAGAAACGAAGAGGTTATTCATGAACATCAAAAGTCAAAAAGACTTTTTCTCGGGTGTCGTCTTCATGGCCATAGGTGGCGCCTTTGCCTGGGGTGCAACGACCTACACAGTGGGCAGCGGCGCGCGCATGGGACCGGGCTACTTTCCACTGGTGCTGGGTGTCCTGCTGGCCCTGTTGGGTGCCGTCATCACCTTCATGGCGATGGTGGTGGAAACAGAGGACGGCGAAAGAATGGGGAAGTGGATCTGGCGCCCGGTGGGCTACATCGTGGCTGCCAACCTGGCCTTTGGCATCCTGCTCGGCGGCCTGCCCAGCATCAACCTGCCCGCCATGGGCATGGTGATTGCCATCTTCGCGCTGACCCTCATTTCAGCCAAGGCCGGCACCGAATTCAAATTGAA
>JANXLW010000140.1 GCA_025354965.1 Betaproteobacteria bacterium | reverse complement strand
ATCAATTTGCGCGCATTGAGAGCAGTCAGTTTGGTATCGAACTTGTCGTCCAGCGTGATGATTTGAATTTTTTCTCCACCGATGCCGCCCTTGGCGTTGACAGCATCAATGTAGAGCATGGCACCCGCGCTGGATTCCTTCACGGTAGCGGCGACTGCGCCGGTCACTCCCACGGTCTGTCCAATCAGTATCTGCGCCTGGATCGTCGAACACCAAAAAAACAGTGCACTGGCCGCGGCTAGAAGACGAACAATTACCATGATGAATTCCTGTGTAGTTGGGGACAGATCTGACCCGTCCTGAGTCGTTGCAGCCCGCCCGCCAAAGTTTTACAAATGAAGATTCAAGGCTTAAGCATACATCTGGACTGGTCATTGGTGGATAGCCCTGCGCCACGGCGGTGTAGTGGAAGTCCCTAAAATGTTCTGCCTTAACCGTCATAAGACCCATCATGTCCCAGGGAATCATCCGCATTCGCGGTGCACGTCAGCACAACCTCAAAAATCTTGACCTCGACATTCGCACCGGCGAGCTGACGGTGGTTACCGGCCCCAGCGGTTCGGGCAAGTCGAGTCTGGTATTCGATACCCTGTATGCCGAGGGTCAGCGGCGCTATGTGGAAACTTTCTCGGCCTACGCACGCCAGTTCCTTGACCGCATGGACAAGCCCGCGGTCGACAAGGTGGAAGGTGTACCGCCGGCGATTGCCATTGACCAGACCAATACGGTGCGCTCATCGCGCTCCACGGTCGGCACCATGACCGAACTCAACGACCATTTGAAGTTGTTGTTTGCGCGAGCCGGTCAATTGTTTGACCGCGAGACGGCGCAAGCGGTGCAGCATGATTCGGCTGAGAGCATCTATGCGCAGCTGGTGGAGCGCACGGAGGACGCCGCCGCGCCGGGCCGCCCCAAGCAAAGCACGGCCCCCTCGGGGGCCCGTCTCGCTATCACGTTTCCAGTGGAATTGCCCGCCAACACGTCGCCTGAAGAAATCGAGCAATGGCTGTCTGTGAGCGGGTTCACCAAAGTGCAGGCCGAGCGCGAGGTGGCAAGCGTGGCGGGGGCTCGAAAAGTAATTGATGTAGTGGCGGACCGGTTTCGGCTGGCTACGACGGAGCGCGCCCGTGTGCTGGAGGCGATTGAAGTGGCGCTCAAACACGGCAGCGGGCGCATCGCGGTCTATGTGGACGACGCGGCCATCTGGAAATTTTCCACCGGCTTGCATTGCCCGGAAAGCGATGCGCGTTACACCGACCCGATCGCGTCGATGTTTTCTTTCAATTCTGCCGTTGGTGCATGCGAAACCTGTCGCGGCTTCGGTCGGGTCATTGGCGTTGACTACGCTTTGGTGATTCCGAACGAGAAGCTGACGCTGCGTGCCGGTGCTGTCAAACCGATGCAGACCCCGGCCTGGCAGGAATGCCAGGATGACTTGATGCGCCACGCCGAGACCGCCGGCATTCCGCGCGATACGCCCTGGTACAAGCTGACACCGGAGCAGCAATACTGGGTGGTCAACGGCTCGCCCAACTGGAATGGCAAGTGGAATCAGCACTGGTTCGGCATCAAGCGTTTCTTTGAATACCTGGAGACCAAGGCTTACAAAATGCACATCCGTGTGCTGCTGTCCAAGTACCGCAGCTACACGCCATGCGGCGTTTGCGGAGCAGCCCGTTTGAAGCTTGAGAGTTTGTTGTGGCGTGTTGGCAGCAAGGCGGTTGCCAACGCCGTGCTGGAGCCTGGCAAGCGCTTTATGCCGGTCGGAGTGAAATGGTCACGACAGCAGCTTGAAGCCTTGCCGGGGCTGTGCCTGCACGATCTGATGCAGTTACCCATGGACCGGTTGCGAATTTTTTTCAGCCTGCTGCAAGCCGGTGCAAAGGGTGCGGCGGGTGACGATTTTGAGCTTGCTTATGAGGAGCCCGCCGCACCCTTTGCGCCGGCGATCTCGCAAGCAGAACAAAAGACCCTCAAGCTGCTGTTGGACGAGATCACCACCCGTCTCAAATACCTGTGCGATGTCGGCATCGGCTACCTCACACTGGACCGCCAGAGCCGCACCCTGTCGGGCGGCGAAGTGCAGCGCATCAACCTGACCACAGCGCTTGGCACTTCGCTCGTCAACACCCTGTTTGTGCTGGATGAACCCAGCATTGGCCTGCACCCGCGTGACATGCACCGCATCATTCTCGCCATGCAGCGCCTGCGTGACGCCGGTAACACGCTGGTGGTGGTAGAGCACGACCCGGCCGTGATGCTGGCCGCCGATCGCATGATCGACATGGGTCCCGGTCCCGGCGAGCGTGGTGGGCAAATCGTGTTTGACGGATCTACGGCCGATCTGCGCCATGCTGACACCCTGACCGGTGCCTACCTCGGTGGACGCAAGCAGGTGGGCATGGGTTTCAAACGGCTGGTCGAACAGAACACGCCGCGCCTCATTCTGGAGGGCGCGCGTGACCACAACCTGAAGAATGTCACTGTCGAATTCCCGCTGCAGCGGCTGGTCTGCGTGACCGGTGTCAGCGGCTCCGGAAAATCCACCTTGATCCAGGACGTGCTGGCACCGGCCCTGCTGCGCCACTTTGGCAAAGCCACCGAAACGCCGGGCCTGCATGAGCGTCTGCTGGGCGCCGAGCAACTTAGTGACGTGGTGTTTGTGGACCAGTCACCGATTGGCAAAACAGCGCGCTCGAATCCGGCCAGTTATGTCGGTGCCTGGGACGCCATTCGCGAAATCTTTGCCAATGCGCCGCTGTCGCGCCAGCGCAGTTACACCGCATCCAAATTCAGTTTCAACAACGGTGACGGACGTTGCGCCACCTGTGGTGGCTCCGGTTTTGAGCATGTGGAAATGCAGTTTCTGAGCGACGTCTATTTGCGTTGTCCGGATTGCGATGGCAAGCGTTACCGCCCCGAAATACTCGAAGTCACCATAGAACGCAGGGCGAATTTGGCGGGTTCAGGCCAGCTTGTAACTGCCAATGTTGCCGACATCCTGAATCTGACGGTCAGCCAAGCCTGTCTCTTTTTCGCTGCCGACCGTGACGTCATTCGCGCGCTGCAACCGATCGTGGATGTGGGGCTGGAGTACGTCAAACTCGGCCAACCGGTACCCACACTCTCGGGGGGTGAGGCGCAGCGTCTCAAGCTCGCCGGCTTTCTGGCCGAAGCCGCCAGAGGCGCCGGTGCCAGCCGCCAGGCCACGGCCCGACGCGGCACGCTGTTCATGTTTGACGAGCCCACCACCGGCCTGCATTTTGACGACATTGCCAAGCTGATGCGCGCCCTGCGCAAGTTGCAGGACGCCGGGCATTCGTTGATCGTGATCGAGCACAACCTCGATGTGATCCGCGCCAGCGACTGGTTGATTGACCTGGGACCGGAAGGTGGTGAGGCGGGCGGTCAGGTGGTGGCCTATGGCACGCCGGAAGAAGTGATGCTGCACGCCAACTCGCACACCGGCAAGGCGCTGCGCGAGTATGCGGCGGCGATGGGGGAGGTGCATGTGGTGGAAGAGCCGCGCCTTGCTTATATGGAACGCGCTGCCGGGGCTGGGCTTGCGCCGGACTCCTCATACGTCAGCTTCGCTGCCTCGAAATCGTCACCCGGCACAAGCCCAGCCCCGGCGGGGGCAAGAGAGGGTGGCAACAACGCCATTCAAATCATCAATGCGCGCGAACACAACCTCAAGTCGCTCAGCGTCAACATCCCGCGCGGTAAATTCAGTGTCATCACCGGCGTCTCCGGCTCCGGCAAATCGACGCTGGCGTTTGACATTTTGTTCAACGAAGGCCAGCGCCGTTACCTGGAGTCGCTCAATGCCTACGCGCGCAGCATTGTGCAGCCGGCGGGCCGCCCCGAAGTGGACGCGGTGTACGGCATCCCGCCCACGGTCGCGATCGAGCAACGACTTTCAAGAGGTGGCAGGAAATCAACCGTCGGCACCACCACCGAGGTCTGGCATTTTTTGCGCCTGCTGTATGTCAAGTTGGGCACGCAGCATTGCATCCACGATGGCATGGCGGTGGCACCGCAAACGCCTGACAGCATTGCCGCGCAACTGTTGAAGAACTTCACTGGCCAGCACATTGGTTTGCTGGCACCCCTGGTGATGAACCGCAAGGGCGTCTACACCGAACTGGCGGATTGGGCGCGGCCGCGCGGCTTCACGCATCTGCGGGTCGATGGCAACTTTTTGCCGACCACCGGTTTCCCGCGCATTGACCGATTCAAGGAACATACGGTTGAGTTGCCAGTGGTCAGTCTGGATGTGTTGCCTGAGAATGAGGCCCAGCTACGTGCGGCACTGGCTGCCACGCTAACGCATGGCAAAGGCGTGCTGCATGTGCTGAGCAATTTGACTGGCTTGCGCGAGGCCATGCGGGACGGCACTCCGACTGCGGCCATCGGCAGACTGGATGCGTTTTCCACCAAGCGTGCCTGCCCGCTGTGCAGCACCAGTTATGCCGAACTGGACCCGCGCTTGTTTTCCTACAACAGCAAGCACGGCTGGTGCCCGGACTGCGTCGGCACCGGTGTCAAGCTGAACAAAGAACAGCGCAAAGTATTTGACGACTCCGTGCGTGACGATGACAACAAGGGGCGTGAACAGACCTTCACCGAACCGGAGGTGGAGGACTTGCTGGATGCGGCTTGTCCAGCCTGTCACGGCACCCGACTCAATGCGACGGCACGCGCCGTCAAGTTCAATGGTGCAACCATTACCGACATCGCTAGTCTGAGCGTGACCGATATCCATCACTGGGTGCAAGCGCTGCAATTGAAAGGCCGCATGAGCCAGCGTGAAGGCGATATTGCCCGCGATCTGATTCCCGAAATCAAAAACCGTCTTGAATTTCTGGTGCAAGTGGGCCTGGGCTATCTCACGCTGGACCGCGGCGCTCCCACCCTGAGTGGCGGCGAGGCCCAGCGCATCCGGCTGGCGGCGCAACTGGGCAGCAACCTGCAGGGCGTCTGCTACGTGCTGGACGAACCCACCATCGGCTTGCACGCGCGCGACAACCAGATCCTGCTGCGCGCACTGCAAAGCCTGAGTGACAAAGGCAATACGCTGGTGGTGGTGGAGCACGACGAAGACACCATTCGCCATGCCGAG
>JANXLW010000052.1 GCA_025354965.1 Betaproteobacteria bacterium | reverse complement strand
CCCACGCCTGCGAGTGAGTCAGCCTGGAGGACATTGATGCCAACCGCAAGTTTTCATTCGGCGCTAAAAATACACGGCCGTGCATTCGCGCACATTGCTGCTTTCCATCCTGAAATCACGGCGCTGCGGCGCGATTTGCATGCACATCCGGAACTCGGCTTTGAAGAGGTCTATACGGCGGCGCGGGTGCAACAAGCGCTGAAGTTGTGCGGCGTTGATGAGGTGCACACCAGCATTGGCAAGACCGGGGTAGTGGCGGTCATCAAGGGCCAGCGCAGCGCCAGCGGAAAAACGATTGGCCTGCGCGCAGATATGGATGCACTGGCCATGACCGAGCACAACGATTTCGCCTGGAAATCAGCCAAGACGGGTTTGATGCACGGCTGCGGGCACGATGGCCACACGGCCATGCTGGTAGGGGCGGCGCGTTACCTGGCCGAAACGCGCAACTTTGACGGCACAGCGGTGCTTATTTTTCAACCGGGTGAGGAGGGTTACGCTGGTGCCAAGGCGATGATTGAAGACGGCTTGTTTGAGCGCTTCCCGGTGCAGTCAGTGTACGGCATGCACAACTGGCCGGCCATGCGACCGGGCACGATTGGTATCAATTCCGGGCCTATGATGGCGGCGGCGGATCGCGTCACCATTGAGATTACCGGCCAAGGCGGGCACGGCGCCCACCCTTACCAGACGGTAGACCCGGTGCTGGTGGCAGCGCACATCATTACAGCCGTGCAAAGCATTGTGTCGCGCAACGTCAAACCGGTGGACAGCGCTGTCATCAGCGTGTGTGCCATGCGCTCAGGTGAATTGGGTTCAATGAGCGTGATACCCGGCAGCGCCACCCTGGTGGGCACGGTACGCACGTTCAGCGCGCAGGTACAGGCGCTGGTAGAGCGACGTCTGCATGAACTGTGCAGTGCCGTGGCGCTGGGCTTTGGCGCTACCGCCACGGTTCACTATGAGCGTAGCTACCCGGCCACCATCAACACGGTGGCGGAAGCGCGTTTTGCCGGCGATGTCGCGCAAAGTCTGGTCGGCGCCCAGCGCGTGGTGCGCGATCTGGAGCCCAGCATGGGCGCAGAAGATTTTTCTTTTATGTTGCAGGTCAAACCGGGGGCCTATATGCGCATTGGCCAGGGCGTCGAGGGCGGCGCTGGCAGCTGCTTCCTGCACAACAGCCGCTATGACTTCAACGACGATATTTTGCCGTTGGGTGCGGCCTTGCACGCCAGTCTGGTGGAACAGTACATGCCGATATGATTGGTTCAAAGCAGTTTTAAAGATAGCTGGATCGCTGCGCCTGACAGCGGTCGGCCCTGCAAGTTCATGAATTTTTTTAACCGGAGACACTGATGAAATATAGAAATCAAATGACACGCGGCAGCCTCGCCGTAGCGCTCGCAGTGGCGAGTTTCACGGTGCCTGCGGCAACCTTACGAATTGCCAATCAGGGTGATGCACTGTCGATGGACCCGCATTCGCTCAACGAGTCGCTGCAACTCTCGGTTACCGGCAATGTGTTTGAGCCGCTGGTTACCCGCGGGCGCGACTTCAAGCTGGCACCGGCGCTGGCGACCGACTGGAAGCAAACCTCGCCCACGGTCTGGCGCTTCAACTTGCGCAAGGGCGTGCAGTTTCATGACGGTACGCCGTTCACCGCCGACGACGTGATCTTCAGCTACGAGCGCGCCAAGGACGACGGCTCCGACATGAAGAGTTACGTGGGCCAGATCAAGGAGGTCAAAAAGATCAATGATCATGCGCTTGATTTCATCACCAGTGCGCCTTTTCCCATCCTGCCCGAACTGTTCACCAACTGGCTGATGATGAGCAAGAAGTGGTGCGAAGCGAATCAGGCCACCAAACCGGTTGACCGGCGCAAGGGCATCGAGAACGCGGCGTCGTTTCGAGCCAACGGCACCGGTCCGTACCGGGTGCGTGAGCGCCAGCCTGGGGTGCGCACGACTTTCTCGCGCAATGGAAACTATTGGGGCAAGATTGACGGCAACGTCGATGAAGTCATCTTTACCCCCATTGGCAACGATGCCACGCGTGTGGCGGCATTGTTGTCGGGCGAAATTGATGTGATGGAGCCGGTGCCGGTGCAGGACGTGGACCGCATCAAGGGCAACACCAAACTCCGGGTGATGCAGGGCCCCGAATTGCGTGTGGTCTTTTTGGGCATGGATCAAAAACGTGATGAATTGCTGTATTCCAATGTAAAAGGCAAGAACCCGTTCAAGGACAAGCGCGTGCGTCAGGCCTTCTACCAGGCAATTGACATTGACGGCATCCAGAAAACCGTGATGCGCGGTGCTTCCACGCCAGTGGCACTGATGCTGCCGCCTCAAGTGAACGGTTTTGATCCAACCCTTGCCAAGCGCCTGCCATTTGACGTCGAAGGGGCGAAGAAATTGATGCAGGAGGCGGGCTATCCGACGGGCTTCGAGGTCAAGATGAACTGCCCGAATGACCGCTATGTGAACGACGAGCGAATTTGCCAGGCAGTGGCGGCCAATCTGTCGAAAATCGGCGTCAAGATCATTCTGGAAGCCGAGACCAAGGGCACCTATTTCCCCAAAATCCTGAGTCGCAACACCAGCTTTTATATGCTGGGCTGGGTAGCCAGCACGGTCGACGTGCACAACGTGTTGTATCCCATCATGTCGAGTCCAGGTGAAGGTGGCCGTGGCCAGTTCAATCTTGGCGCCTACAGCAATGCCAGGGTCGATGAACTGACCCAGAAAATCGGTTCCGAGACCGATTTGAAGAAGCGCAACGAGATGATTCACGAGGCTTTGAAGAT
>JANXLW010000490.1 GCA_025354965.1 Betaproteobacteria bacterium | reverse complement strand
GGCAAGCAGGTGGCGCTGTTGGCACCAGTGATGCCGATGAAGGCGGCACGCAGAGCCACTTCTGTTTTGCCAAACCCGACGTCACCACAAATCAGCCGGTCCATCGGGCGTGGGCTGATCATGTCCTGAATCACGGCGTGGATGGCGGCACTCTGGTCCGGTGTTTCTTCAAAGCCAAAGTCGTTGGCAAAGATTTCGTAGTCGCCCGGCGAATAACGGAAGGCGTGGCCTTCGCGGGCCGCACGGCGGGCGTAGATGTTGAGCAGTTCGGCAGCACTGTCACGCACCTGTTCGGCCGCCTTGCGCTTGGCCTTTTCCCACTGGCCGGAGCCCAGTTTGTGCAGCGGGGCTTCGTCGGCACTGACACCGGTGTAGCGGCTGATCAGGTGCAGCTGGCTCACCGGCACATACAGCGCGGCTTTGTCGGCATATTCCAAGTGCAGAAATTCCTGCATTTCGGGTTCACCGCTGGCCAGTTTGTTGCCAAGGTCGAGGTTAATCAACCCCCGATAACGGCCTATGCCGTGCGCCGAATGAACCACCGGGTCGCCGATATTGAGTTCACTCAGGTCTTTGATCAACGCCTCAACGTCGCTAACTTGCTCCTGCTTTTTGCGACGACGTGTGGTGGGACCGGCGGCGAACAACTCGGTTTCAGTGATGAAATCGATCCCAGCTTCAAACCACGAAAATCCGGCATTCAGGCCGGATGTGGCAATGCCCAGCGGCTCATTGCCAAGCTCAAACTCAGCCAGTGAATCGAACGAAGGCGGCGCCAACTGGCTGGCATGCAAAAAGTCCAGTAGACTGGTTTTGCGGCCTTCGCTTTCGGCCAGCACCAGCACTCGATGCTGGGTATGCTGAATATGCTGCTTAAGGCGAGCCAGGGGATCGTCTGCACCCCGTACAACGGTCAGTTCGGGGAGCTTTTGAAACTGGGCGTTGTGCGCAACCTCTTCAATCGCGGGTCTGAGTGCGAGCTGGGCATGCTGGTTGACGCGGGCATAGAACTGCTCAGTCCCCAAAAAAAGCGCTTCCGGCGGCAGGGTGGGGCGTTCGGGGTCGCCTTGCACCAGACGATAGCGTTCTCGTGTGTCGAGCCAGAAATGCTGGAAGGCCGGCTCCAGGTCACCGTGCAGCACCACCGTGGCGTCTGCACCCAGGTAATCAAATACGGTGGCGGTTTGCTCAAAAAACAGCGGCAGGTAGTACTCGATGCCGGCGGTGGCGACGCCATTGCCCATGTCTTTGTAGATGCGGCTTCGGGTCGGGTCGCCGTCCAGCAGTTCGCGCCAACGGCTGCGAAAGCGCCCACGCGCCTCGTCATCCATCGGGAACTCGCGGCCCGGCAACAAGCGAACCTCTGGCACCGGGTACAAGCTGCGCTGGCTGTCCGGATCGAACGTGCGGATGCTGTCGATCTCGTCGTCGAACAAATCGACGCGGTAAGGCACCGCTGAGCCCATCGGAAAGAGATCAATCAGGGAGCCGCGCACCGCGTATTCGCCGGGGCTGACCACCTGACTCACGTGGCTGTAGCCGGCCAGAGTCAGTTGCGCCCTGAATTTAGCCTCGTCAAGTCGCTGCTTGACCTTGAAGTGAAAGGTGTAGCCGGCCAGAAAAGCCGGTGGCGCCAGTCGATACAGTGCGGTGGTGGCGGGCACGATGACCACATCGGCGCCAGTTTCCTTGTCACGCTGGCTGATGCGCCAAAGAGTAGCCAGGCGTTCGCTGATCAGGTCCTGGTGCGGTGAAAAAGTGTCGTAAGGCAGTGTTTCCCAATCCGGGAACAACACGCAACGCAGGTCGGGTGCGAAGAACGCAATTTCATCGATCAATCGCTGCGCGTCGCCAGCGTCGGCGGTCACTATCGCCGTCAGCTTGCCCATGTCCTTCTCACGCATTCCCAGTTGGGCCAGCACAAGGGCGTCGGCTGAGCCGGTAGGTCGGGGTAGGGTGTAGCGTTTGCCGGGCAGAAGTTTGGGTAAATCCATGAACTGCTTATTTTAGAATGGGGCCACGCCCATGACCGACTCCGCCAAGAATTCACCCACTCGTACCTCCTCAGAGGCGCGCTATTGGGTCTTGATTCCTTGCGCTGGCAGCGGGTCGCGCGCCGGTACCGAGGGGCCTAAACAATACCAGCCGCTGGCCGGTCAAGCGATGGTGATGCATACCCTGGCAGCGTTTGCCGGTGTCACCAGAATATCGGATGTGGTGGTGGTCGTTGCTCCGGACGATGATTTTTTTGAATCTTTGGACACACCGTCTTTGATAGCTCGCTGCGGCGGTTCTACCCGCGCCGCCAGCGTTTTCAATGGCCTTGAATTCCTGCTATTCAGGGGTGCCGTCCGGCACGACTGGGTTCTGGTGCACGACGCAGCACGATGTTTGATCACATCGGCGCAAGTCGACGTCTTGATCGATGCCTGTACCGCAGATTCGGTGGGCGGATTGCTGGCACATAAACTGGCCGATACGTTGAAAAGTGAAGTTGGCGGCCGGGTGGTGCAGACATTGGACCGCAGTGACAAATGGCTGGCTCAAACGCCGCAGATGTTTCGCATCGGCGTGCTGATGAAGGCATTGGAGCAGGCAGGCGACAAGGTAACCGATGAAGCCAGTGCCGTCGAGGCGATGGGCTTACAACCCCTGCTGGTGGCCGGCAGTGCGCAGAATTTCAAGATCACTTACCCGGAAGATTTTGCGCTGGCCGAAGCGGTGTTGACGGCGCGTGACAAGATTGAAAGGCCACGGACATGAAATTCAGAATTGGTGAAGGCTGGGATGTGCATGCCTTGGTGGCTGGGCGAAAACTCGTCATCGGCGGCGTGGAGATTCCCTTTGCCCTGGGCCTGCTCGGCCACTCGGATGCCGATGTGCTCCTGCATGCCATCACCGATGCACTCTTGGGCGCAGCTGCGCTGGGCGATATCGGCACGCATTTTCCAGACACCGATGCACGCTTCAAGGGCGCTGATTCACGCGCGCTGTTGACCGAGGCGGTACGCCTGGTACGCGAAACAGGGTTGGAGGTTGGCAATGTGGACAGCACCGTGATTGCGCAGGCGCCCAAATTAGCACCGCATATTGCAGCCATGCGAGAACAGATCGCACAGGCCTTGGCCGTGTCGGTCGATCATGTCAACGTCAAAGCCAAGACGGCGGAAAAGATGGGATCGGTGGGCCTGGGCCAGGCGATGGAAGCGCGGGCGGTTGTGTTGCTGTTCAAGCCGCCGTCAACTGGCTAAGGTGTAAAGGGGAATGTCTTTTTCGCTGGCAATGGCCTCCAGTGCATTGCGGCTCATGCCGAGCAAGTAGGCTCCAATCTGTTCATGGGTGGAAGGCGCTACCATGGTCAGGACGCTGGCGTAGTGAATTCCTGCCGCCGCGCACAGGGCTTTGGCAAAGTGCGGCTCCAATGCCGCTACGGCAACACGGCCATCAAGGCACGGATAAACGCGATAACCGGCATGCCCTCCGCCGACTGCGGCACCGGCTTGCGTCAAACCCCAGCTGCGCGGCAAAGCCAGATAGCCGGCAGCTGCCGACAGCGCAACCTCCAGGTAGCAGCCAGAGCCCTGTTGCCGCTTCAGCAGCTGAGACTTTAGAACCGCTTCGGACGCCATCAGGGAGCCAGCCATGTCGGCGTACAGAGTGGCTGGCAATTCAAGACCATTAATCAGGTCGTTTTCGGCCAGATAGGTCAGATCGTGACCAGGCTCTTCGGCGAGCGCACCAGGAGCGCCGACGATGGCCACCTGTGACAGCGACGGGTAGCGCTGGTGCAGCGGCAACCACTCCAGGCCCAGCTTTTTCAGAGCGCTGGGACGAAACGAGGTCAACAAAACATCGGCTTGGGCCAGTTCCTGATGCAGTGTGTCCTGACCCTGGGCGGTTTTCAGGTCAGCCACCACCACGCGAACGCCCTGGTGCAGCACGTCGTAGGCGCTGCGCTGGTACCAGCCCATGGGGTCACCTGAGGTGCCGGGCGCAGAGCCAGCGGGTGCAGGCGGCTCCAGCTTGACGCAGCTTGCGCCCATTTGCTGGCAACGCGTCAAGGCCGCCGGGCCTGGCAGGTTCAGACTGAGGCTAAGGATGCGCACATCCTGCAGCGGCAGCAGGGTTCGTATGGATGGGTTGTTCATGCTGTTGTGATCCCATGCCCATGCTGCACAGGTGGTATTGAAAATTGGTGTCAAATTTACCGCATAGTGCGCCGCGCTGGTGTCGCTGACGTGCTTTTCAGTCGCAAACCTGACATAGGCGCGGGGTAGAATTCCAACGATGCGAGGCCGGTCTGCAGCGCGCAAGGATTTTGATGAAACGTGTTGATGACTTCCGCCTGACATTCGGAAAAAAAGAGTTCGTGCCGATCCTGGTTGGCGGCATGGGGGTTGATATTTCAACTGCTGAACTGGCCCTGGAAGCGGCGCGGCTGGGCGGCATCGGACACATATCCGACGCCATGGTCAACGACGTGTCCGACCGGCGCTTTGACACCAGTTTTGTCAAGGACAAAACCCGCTTCTACAAGTACAACATCGACAACGCCGACAAATCCAGCATCAAGTTCGATCTGGCTGTGCTGGCCGACGCAACACGACGGCATGTCGATGCCACCATGCAGGCCAAGCGCGGCGAAGGCCTGATTTTTGTCAATTGCATGGAAAAACTGACCATGAATGCGCCGCGCGAGACGCTGCAGGTGCGCATGGCGTCGGCACTGGATGCCGGCATCGATGGCATTACCCTGAGCGCCGGCTTGCACTTGGGCTCGTTTGGATTGCTTGCCGATCACCCCCGTTTTCGCGATGCCAAGCTGGGCATCATCATCTCTTCGGTACGAGCGTTGCAATTATTTTTGCGCAAGAACGCACGACTCAATCGATTGCCGGATTTTGTGATTGTTGAAGGTCCGTTGGCCGGCGGTCATCTGGGGTTTGGAATGGACTGGGCGCAGTACGACCTGGCCACGATCATGGCCGAGGTCCTCCAATACGTGAAAAATGAGCAGCTCGGCATTCCGGTCATCGCGGCCGGTGGCATATTTACTGGCAGCGATGCGGTGCATTATCTGGAGATGGGTTCCGCTGCGGTGCAGGTAGCAACACGATTCACAGTCGCCAGTGAGTGTGGGCTGCCGGCTGACGTCAAACAGGATTACTTTCGCGCCGGCGAGGATGACATTGAGGTCAATACCATTTCACCCACTGGTTACCCGATGCGCATGCTCAAGAGTTCCCCCGCGATTGGCGCCGGTATTCGGCCTGGCTGCGAGTCGTATGGCTACTTGCTTGATGGCACGGGCAACTGCGCTTACATTACTTCTTACAACCGTGAACTGGCCTTGCATCCGGACGGCAAGAACATAGTTGTCATGGACAAGACCTGCTTGTGTACTCATATGCGCAATTTCAAGTGCTGGACCTGCGGTCACTACACGTACCGGCTCAAAGACACCAGCCGACGCAATGAGGATGGCAGTTACCAGATATTGAGCGCCGAGCACATCTTCAAAGATTACCAGTTCAGCGTCGACCAGCAGGTCGCTTTGCCTGCGTTGGTTGAGGTTGACTAGGGTCGCTGGACTTGCACCATCTTCATGGCCGATGAAATCAGCGCCGACACCTCGGTCATGTTGCTGGGAACAATGAGGGTCGTGCTGGCCGCTGCGGCTACTCTGGAATAAGCCTCTACTGCCTTTTCAGCGACCTTGAGTTGCACCGCCTCGGCACCACCGGGTTGGCGAATTGCCGCGGCAATCCGTTCAATCGCCTGGGCGGTGGCGTCGGCGACCGCCAGAATCGATTGAGCGTCACCCTGGGCCTTGTTGATGACGGCTTGTTTCTCACCCTCAGAGCGCGCGATGAAAGCCTCGCGTTCGCCGGTAGCGATGTTGATCTGTTCCTGGCGCCGGCCTTCCGAGGCGGCGATCAATGCACGCTTTTCACGCTCAGCGGTAATTTGCTGCTGCATGGCATGCAAAATCTCCTTGGGCGGTGTCAGGTCCTTGATCTCGTAACGCAACACCTTGACGCCCCAGTTCAGAGCTGCCTCGTCAATCGCCTGCACCACCTGGGCGTTGATGATGTCGCGCTCTTCAAACGTTTTGTCCAGTTCCAGCTTGCCGATGACTGAGCGCAGCGAGGTTTGCGCCAACTGGGAGATCGCGGTGATGTAGTTGCTGGAGCCGTAGCTGGCCCGCATGGCATCGGTCACCTGGAAGTACAGGATACCGTCCACTTGCAACTGCGTGTTGTCGCGCGTGATGCAGACCTGGCTGGCGATGTCCAGAGGAATTTCCTTGAGTACGTGTTTGTAGGCCACGCGATCCACAAAAGGCATCAAGAAACTTAATCCTGGTGTCAAAGTGCCGTTGTATTTTCCGAGCCGCTCAACAACCCACGCGTGTTGCTGGGGTACGACCTTGACCGCCTGCGTGACAAACACTACCGCGATCACGAACAGGATAATTGCAATTTCCATTTGTTTCTCCGATTGACTCTAGCAGGACAAGGTTGCTACAACCTCACAATTTTTTGACGATCAGTCGGCTACCTACAACTTCCACAATACCGTAAGTGCCCGGTTCCGGTATGGCGCCCGCGACGAGTGACACGCTCCAGTTGGCGCCGCGGTACTTCACGGAACTGGTTCCATCCGCGTTCCAAACTTGCACCTGCACAGTCTCGCCGACATCCAGATTGACATCGCGGTTGGCACCGGCTGGCGGGGCCGATGGTGTTTTCTGTTTATAGCGCCGCCACGCCACGACAAAACCGCCGCCAACAACGGCAGCCACCACCATTTGCATGGCCGCTGCAGCGCCCAGATGGGCGGCGATGGCGGCAGCGATCAGGCCCATCGACAGCATCAGAAGATAAAACGTACCGGTGAGAAGTTCGACCGCGATGACCGCCCCCGCAAGCACCCACCATATCGTAGATTGCGCCATATCCACCTCAATTGTGTTGGTATCACCCCATTTTGAGGCAAAACCCGGGGAGCGCAAGCAAGACGACTTAATAAGTCTTTACACTTCGCGCCTGTTTCAAATTTTTTCCTGGCGTAGCTGGAGGTTCTCATGAAATTTCGCTTTCCGATTGTCATCATCGACGAAGATTTTCGATCTGAGAATACCTCGGGGCTGGGTATTCGAGCGCTGGCCCAGGCGATTGAGACAGAAGGGTTGGAGGTATTGGGGGTTACCAGCTATGGGGACCTCAGCCAGTTCGCACAGCAACAAAGTCGCGCCAGTGCATTTATTTTGTCGATTGACGATGAAGAGTTCACGCCCGGACCTGATCTGGACCCCGCGGTATTGAACTTGCGTCATTTCATTGAAGAAGTGCGTCGCAAAAATCTTGATGTGCCTATTTATATCTACGGTGAAACCAAAACTTCCAGGCATCTACCCAACGACATCCTGCGTGAATTGCATGGCTTTATCCATATGTTTGAGGACACGCCAGAATTCGTGGCCCGCCACATCATTCGCGAGGCCAAGAGCTACCTGGAAGGCGTGCAACCACCATTTTTCAAGGCACTGCTGGACTACGCGGAGAACGGCTCCTACTCCTGGCACTGCCCGGGACACTCAGGCGGTGTTGCCTTCCTGAAAAGCCCGGTCGGGCAGATGTACCACCAGTTCTATGGCGAAAACATGTTGCGCGCTGACGTCTGCAACGCTGTAGAAGAGCTCGGGCAACTGTTGGACCATGACGGTGCTATCGGTAAAAGCGAGCGCAACGCGGCACGAATTTTTAACGCGGATCACTGCTTTTTTGTCACCAACGGCACCAGCACCAGCAACAAAATGGTGTGGCACCACACCGTGGCGCCGAATGACGTTGTGGTGGTGGACCGCAATTGCCACAAATCGATACTGCACGCGATCATCATGACCGGTGCTATCCCGGTTTTTTTGAAGCCCACGCGCAACCACTTTGGCATCATTGGACCGATTCCCAAAAGCGAGTTCGAACCTGCAGCCATCAAGGCCAAGATCAAAGCCAACCCCCTGATTCAGCAGCATCTGCGAGGCGTGGATGTCGACAAAATCAAGCCCCGCGTATTGACGTTGACCCAATCAACCTATGACGGTGTCCTCTACAACACCGAAACCGTGAAAGTATTGCTGGATGGGTACGTCGAGAACATCCACTTTGACGAAGCCTGGTTGCCGCATGCGGCGTTCCACCCGTTTTATGGCAGCTACCACGCCATGGGCAAGAATCGCCCACGTCCCAAGCACGCCATGGTTTACGCCACGCAGTCCCTGCACAAACTGCTGGCAGGTATCAGTCAGGCCAGCCATGTACTGGTGCAGGATTCCCAGACTGTCAAGCTCGACAAGCACCTCTTCAACGAAGCCTATCTGATGCACACCAGCACCAGCCCGCAGTACAGCATCATCGCCAGTTGCGACGTGGCGGCGGCCATGATGGAACCACCCGGTGGAACTGCCCTGGTGGAAGAAAGCATTGCCGAGGCGCTGGATTTTCGCCGCGCCATGCGCAAGGTCGATGAAGAATACGGCGACGACTGGTGGTTCAAGGTGTGGGGACCAGACAAACTG
>JANXLW010000484.1 GCA_025354965.1 Betaproteobacteria bacterium | reverse complement strand
CGTCCGTGTTTGTCTGCGACGAGTGCATTGAGCTTTGCAACGAGATCATTCGCGACGAATTGCCAGCCAGTACCGAGCCTGGCAAGGCTGGCAGTGAATTGCCTACACCTTCCGAAATTAAGGCCAATCTGGACAACTATGTGATTGGACAGGAGCCGGCCAAAAGGACTTTGGCGGTGGCGGTTTACAACCACTACAAGCGTTTGCGACACAAGGAAAAGGCCAAGAAAGATGACGTTGAGTTGGCCAAAAGCAACATTTTGCTGATCGGCCCGACCGGATCGGGCAAGACCCTGTTGGCCCAGACCCTGGCCCGCATGCTCGACGTTCCCTTTGTGATGGCGGACGCCACCACCTTGACAGAAGCCGGTTACGTCGGTGAGGACGTTGAAAATATCGTGCTCAAGTTGCTGCAGAGCTGCAACTACGAGGTTGAGAGGGCGCAACGCGGCATTGTCTACATTGATGAGATCGACAAAATTTCCCGCAAGTCCGAAAACCCCTCCATCACGCGAGATGTATCGGGCGAGGGAGTGCAACAAGCGTTGCTCAAACTGATTGAAGGCACCATGGCCAGTGTGCCACCGCAAGGCGGACGCAAGCACCCGAACCAGGATTTCGTCCAGATCGACACTACCAATATTCTGTTCATTTGCGGCGGCGCATTTTCCGGGCTGGAGAAAGTGATTGACAATCGTACGCAATCGTCCGGCATGGGGTTCGGGGCCACCGTCAAAAGCAAGGAACAACGCAGCCTGACAGCGGTTTTCAAGGAAGTTGAGCCTGAAGACTTGATCAAGTTTGGTTTGATTCCAGAGTTGGTGGGTCGCATGCCGGTGGTGGCAACGCTGGCCGAACTAAGCGAAGACGCCTTGGTGCAAATTTTGACGGAACCCAAAAACGCACTGGTCAAGCAGTACAGCAAGCTGCTAGCGATGGAAGGTGTTGATCTTGAAATTCGCCCGTCGGCCCTGAAGGCCATTGCCAAAAAGGCGCTGGCTCGTAAAACTGGAGCGCGTGGTTTGCGCTCGATCATGGAGCAGGCTTTGATAGATACCATGTACGAATTACCGAACGCCAGTAACGTCGACAAAGTCGTGGTGGATGAGTCCACTATTGAAGAGAACAAGCCACCGTTACTGGTTTATCGCGAGGCCGCCCGCAAGGCCTGATTTGATTTTTCATTGCGGGTTGAAAGTCAGCGCTTCTAGCCCATATTGAACAGGTAATTAAAAGGTTTCTCCCATGTCTGGTCATACCCCACTACCTGCTACCGCCATTGACCTGCCACTACTGCCGCTGCGCGATGTGGTTGTTTTCCCACACATGGTGATCCCGCTTTTCGTCGGTCGACCGAAGAGCATCAAGGCGCTCGAAGCAGCCATGGAGTCGGAGCGCCGAATTATGCTGGTGGCCCAGAAGGCCGCGGCGAAAGACGATCCGCTGGTTACCGATATGTTTGACGTTGGCTGTGTCTCGACCATTCTGCAAATGCTCAAGCTGCCCGACGGTACGGTCAAAGTATTGGTCGAAGGCCAGCAGCGCGCGCGCGTCAACAAGATAGAAGAAGGGGAATTGCATTTTTCAGCCAACGTCACACCGGTCGATGCAGTGGCTGAACCTGAACTCAAGTCGCGCGGTAAAGCCAGTGAAATAGAGGCCCTGCGGCGTGCCGTGGTTCAACAGTTCGATCAGTATGTCAAGCTCAACAAAAAAATCCCGCCGGAAATTTTGACCTCGATTTCAAGTATTGATGATGCCGGACGACTGGCCGACACCATCGCCGCGCACTTGCCACTGAAGCTCGACAACAAGCAGGCAGTGCTCAATCTTTCAGGCGTCAAAGATCGACTTGAAAACCTGTTTGAACAGATCGAGCGCGAAGTCGACATACTCAATGTCGATAAAAAAATTCGTGGCCGCGTAAAGCGGCAGATGGAAAAAAACCAGCGTGATTTCTACTTGAATGAACAGGTCAAGGCGATTCAGAAGGAGCTCGGTGAAGGTGAAGATGGTGCTGATATTGATGAGGTCGAAAAAAAGATCAAGTCCGCCAAAATGCCTAAGGAAGCATTAAAAAAGGCCGAAGGCGAACTGAAGAAGCTCAAGCTCATGTCACCCATGTCGGCCGAAGCGACGGTGGTGCGCAATTACATTGATGTCCTGACGGGTCTGCCTTGGTCCAGCAAAACCAAGATCAAGCACGATCTGGGCAATGCTGAGAAAGTGCTCAATGAAGACCATTACGGTCTTGACAAGGTGAAAGACCGCATTCTTGAGTACCTGGCGGTGCAACAGCGGGTCGAAAAAGTCAAGGCGCCCATTCTGTGTCTGGTTGGTCCCCCGGGCGTTGGCAAGACCTCGCTCGGACAGTCTATCGCCAAGGCCACAGGGCGCAAGTATGTGCGCATGGCATTGGGCGGCATGCGCGATGAGGCCGAGATTCGCGGCCACCGCCGGACCTATATCGGTGCCATGCCCGGCAAGGTATTGCAAAGCCTGGCAAAAATTGGCACGCGCAACCCGCTGTTTTTGCTCGATGAGATTGACAAGTTGGGAACAGACTTCCGCGGCGATCCCTCAAGTGCCCTGCTGGAGGTGCTGGATCCCGAGCAAAATCACAAATTTGGTGATCACTACGTTGAGGTCGACTTTGATTTGAGTGACGTCATGTTTGTCGCAACTTCCAACTCAATGAACATCCCGCCAGCCTTGCTGGATCGTATGGAAGTGATTCGTCTGTCGGGTTATACCGAGGACGAAAAAACCAGCATTGCCATCAACTTCCTGTTGCCCAAGCAACTGAAGAACAATGGCGTCAAGGTAGAAGAGTTGCTGATCAGCGATGACGCCGTGCGTGACATTGTTCGCTACTACACGCGTGAAGCCGGGGTGCGTTCGCTGGAACGTGAGCTTTCCAAAATTTGCCGCAAGGTGGTCAAGGGTCTGCAACTCAAGAAGATGGTGGCGCAGGTCAAAGTCAACGCCGACAATCTGAATGATTTTCTGGGCGTTCGTAAATACAACTATGGTCGCGCCGAGCAACTCAATCAGGTTGGTCAGGTGGTGGGCCTGGCCTGGACGGAGGTCGGTGGTGACTTGTTGACGATTGAGGCGGCCATGATGCCTGGCAAGGGTGTCATCACGCGCACCGGATCACTGGGTGATGTGATGAAGGAATCGGTCGAAGCCGCCCGTACGGTGGTACGCAGTCGCTCGCGTCGCTTGGGCATCAAGGATGAGTTTTTCGAGAAGAAAGACATTCATATTCACGTGCCGGACGGTGCCACGCCAAAAGACGGCCCCAGCGCCGGTGCGGCGATGACAACAGCATTTGTTTCTGCCATGACCGGCATTGCGGTGCGTGGTGATGTCGCCATGACCGGCGAGATAACTTTGCGTGGCGAAGTCACTGCCATTGGCGGTTTGAAGGAAAAACTGTTGGCCGCCTTGCGTGGTGGCATCAAGACCGTGTTGATCCCGGAAGAAAACGCCAAGGACCTGCAGGATATTCCGGCAAATGTAAAAAATGGACTGGAGATCGTGCCAGTGCGCTGGATCGACAAGGTGCTCGAAATTGCGCTGGAGAGAATGCCAACTCCGTTGTCTGACGAAGACCTCGTGGTGGCAGCTACGGCTGAGGTTTCTGTAACCAGGCCTGAAATTGCAGGGTCGGTGAAGCACTGAGTAAGCCGCTCGACAGTGTAGACTGAACGAGAATTTCAATCACGCTGGTAATGCGACTGGCAGGGAAACTTTGATGTCGGTACTCAGCAATGAAGATCTGTTAAAGCGAGTTCCCTTGTTCGGGCTATTGACGTCTGTACAGGCTGCGTCGTTGACCAGTACTTTGATGAAGCAACGGCACAAGCGTAGTGACCACGTTGTAGAGCATGGGCAAAAATCGAATTCCCTCTACATCATCCTGGCCGGCCGGGCACGTGTTGTCTTAGCCAATGACAAAGGGCGCCAGGTCATACTTGCAACGCTGGCGGCGGGCGACTACTTTGGCGAGATGAGTCTGATTGACAACGAGGCGCATTCTGCCACGGTAGTGGCCGAAACTCAGATGGATGTGCTGGTGCTTAATCGCGATGGTTTTCTGCGCTGCCTGATGGAAAATCCGTCAATGTCTTTATCTGTCATGCGCGGTCTGGTGCAGCGCATTCGCCACGCCAACCAACAGATTGCCTCGTTCGCGCTGAGGGGTGTCTACGGTAGAGTTGCCAATATTTTGCTGTCAACTGCTGTTAAAAGTGATAACGGTGAGTTGCTGATCAGTGGCAAAATCTCCCATGTCGATATCGCCAAAATGGTTGGATCTTCACGGGAAATGGTAAGCCGGGCCATGAAGGATTTTGAAGAAAGCTCTTTCATTCAAAAGCTGGAGGGTGGTGGTTTGCGTGTTTTTGAACGGCGATCCAAGCCGCGTTTTTAGTATGAAATTGCAATGAATACCTGCCGCGCGACCGCTTGCCTGATCTGCCTTGGAGTTTGCGGTGTGGCTGCGCAAGCACAAATTTATGCAGGCACCACGGCGTCGGGTGCTATTTTTCTATCGAGCAGTCTGGAAGACAACGCCCCACAAGTGATTGTTGAAGCCTTAGCCCTTCCAGAGGAACGACATGAACGCGAAGCAGTGGTTGCCACATCGCGCTCAATACCCGAAGGCTTCGCGCCATTCATCCATGAAGCCAGTGTTGCTTACCAGCTACCCGTCGCACTGATTCACGCAGTTATATCGGTTGAATCCAATTACAACCCGCGTGCCTTGTCGCCCAAGGGCGCGCAGGGTTTGATGCAACTTATGCCTGCCACAGCACGGCGGTTTGGCGTCGTCAATAGTTTCGATCCCAGGGTCAATATCCTGGCCGGCAGCAAGTACCTGCGCTGGTTGTTGGACTACTTCGAGCAAGACCTGGAATTGACGGTAGCCGCTTACAACGCCGGTGAAAAGGCGGTGATTCAGGCAGGTAGACGAATACCCAGGTTTTCCGAAACCGAAAAATATGTTCCCAAAGTTCTGGCGCTCTACAAGAGGGCGCTACAACAACTTTGACGCAAAGCGCAGGTTTTAGCGCCGTGGTCGCGGCAACGGTTGCGTAAATCCTGGGGGGGCCGGTGTAGCGGGGCGTTGCGCTGGCACACTGGCAGGACTTTGACCGGTGTTTGCGGGTGTGCTGTAGCTGCCATTGGGCAGAAGAATCGGATTTGCCGCCGGCAAGGCCGAGCGAAATGCCCACTCCGAGTAACTCGTTTTATCGGCCAGAGTCTTGTCGCGCAGTTTGAACTCGGCCGATTTGAGCGGAACTTCGGTGGACTGGCTGTAGACCCCCACCAATTGTCCACTGGGCAGTCGAATTTCGCCCCAGTCTGTCTTTCCGGTCATGGGGTCAGAATAAAGTTTTCGCAAGTACCGACGCGATTTATCTGGCGCACGGTCGTCTTGCAGCAACTCCTGTATACCCATTGGAAAACGCACACTGCCGCGCGGAGAATCAATGTAGTAACGCGTGATGGCTTGCCGGAATTGGTTACCTATGAAAAGCAACTCTTCTTCATGTTCGCGCTGGGCGCTTTGATGCCACACTTCTGAGACCGCGCTCAGCCCGATGCCGATCACGGTCAGGCCAATCAGCAGTCCGATGTAGACAAAGCCTTTATATTTACCATTCTGCATACGGTACATTGTTCGATCCGGCGCCCTGCGCTCCGCTGAAAATGTTGTAAACCGAGCCCGTTTGACCACCGGGAGGCGCGACTACTGACCAGCTATCCGAGCTTTCCGTAATCGGATCCCACGGCAAGGTGCGCAGATATCTGCGGTCTACCAGATCCTTCAGTTGGTCAGGGTATTTTCCGGTGTCGCTGTAGAACTTGTCGAGCGCATCGCGCGTTGAGGCCAGATTGGCTTTCAGGACAGTTTCCTTGCTGCGCTCGATGGAGCGGAAATAGCGCGGTGCCGCCAGCGTCAGCAGCAGACTCACAATGGCCATCACGATGATCAACTCGATCAGCGTGAAACCTCTGCGCAAGGATCGGACAACGTGGTGGGAAGCCATAAATTTACCAATCCCGATAGGGGATGCCATTGAGACCGACCGCCGATGACAAAGAATATACGTCAAAGACGTCAGCGCCAGCCTGGGGATTTTCGGGCGGGCTGGCATAGCTGCGCAATCCCCAAGTTGCCTCTGCTGGCGTAGCGGCATCCGTGGCCATCGGGTCTGTCGGAATCCGGCGCAAGAAAAAAAGTTTTTGTTCTTTGTTGGGGCTTTTGGCGTCTGTAATACCTGATACAAGTGCATTCAAACTTGGTGGATAACCCGATCCCTTTGCATCGTCCAGAATGCGACCTTCCTCGACGGCTTGCTTATAGCGGTCAATGGCAGTGCGAACTTGCCGCAGCGCATCGTGCAATTCACGCTCGTTGCTGCGTCTGGCCGCCAGTTCCAGCATAGGGAAAGAAATCGTTGCCAACAGGCCGACGATGGCCACCGTCACGATCATTTCGATCAGCGTGAAACCAGCTGGTCGTCGCCGTGATGTAAACATGCTCATTGAGCGGCCTTGATCTCCAGGCCGATAGGTGCCGGGGCGGGCAAAATCTGCTCACCACTGTCTGTTGTGACCAGGCTGCTAGTTGCAACGCTAACCTGCGTGGGTCCTGGTGTTTCCAGCACCTCAAACTGCACCTCGGCCAGCGCACCACCCGCCGTTGGTAGACTCTCACCCCGACCCGCTGTCAACTCGATGTGCACAGAACCCGGGCCGTCGGCATCGCCGGTAAAGCGCGCCGCAGTCGTTGCATTGCGCTCGGCGGCAGCCTCATGGACTGACACCAAACGCAAGCGACTGGAGTCATAGGCAAGCGTCATTTGAATACTGGTGGCGGTCGGCATGCTGGGCAAAGACAATACCATGGAGATTTGCTCGCCCGCCTTGGCAGACTGGGGACCTGCCAACCCGACGGGTGTCGGTGCGGCCGGTCGCAACGCCGGCTTGGGGCCTGGCACAGCAGTGGCTGGTCTGGCTGTTGTTCCGGTTGGACGTGCCACCGGTACCGCTGGAGCTGCCGCGGCCGCGGTTGGCTGCGTCGCTACTGTGGGCCCACTGGCAGCCTGGCTTTTAGCCGATCCAACAACCTTGGAGCCATAGCGCAAGTTGTTTTCAGTGCCCGACCACATTTCCAGCAAGTCACCATCGGCTTGCCTGTTGCTGCGCACAATCCGGGGCGTGATCGACAAAATAATTTCTTTTTTGTTCTTGGTATCGGTCTCCAGCCCAAACAGACGACCCAGCAGAGGAATGTCGCCAAGGCCCGGGATTCGCGTTGCAGCAGCACGGTCCTGATCCTGTATCAGACCGCCAATGATTTCGGTTTGACCATCCTTCAAGCGCAGAACGGTATTTACGCTGCGCGTACTGATGGTGTAGGCGATGGTGCCGGTTTTCGCCGCTTCCGGATTCTGACCACCGTTAGAACTGACTTCCAAAGCCAGTTTGAT
Organism: Betaproteobacteria bacterium; assembly: GCA_025354965.1. GTDB lineage: Bacteria > Pseudomonadota > Gammaproteobacteria > Burkholderiales > Burkholderiaceae_C > Rhodoferax. The sequence goes on along the minus strand of JANXLW010000484.1, from coordinate 11,037 downwards.
GGCTACCTCGCCATCGGCATAAATAGTCGGTTCAACTTCAATTTTGATACCGACCTCAACATATTGAACGTTGGTGTTGTAGACCGCTGAAGATGCGGTTGTGCCAGCGGTGGTGCCGGTACCTGGAACCGCAGCGGTTGAAATGACAGGCAAGCGATCGCCGACCAGGAATTTGGCTTTTTCCTTGTTGCGTACCCGGATGCGGGGTGTGGCCAGATCATTGATATTCGAATCTGTTCTTTTGGCCTGAGCTGAGATATCGCCGTTCACGGTGAAATTCGATCCGGTAAGGGCTTTAAATTGCCCCAGTGTCAGACCATTGGTGATGGCACCGATACTGGTTGGCAAGTCAACACCCAATGCCAGCAACCGGTCTCTGGAAACTTCCATCACGTCAACTTCCAGCATAACTTCCGGTTCCGGCTGATCCATCGTCGCCACCAGCTTTTCCACCAGTCTGATAATTTGTGGCGTATCGCGCACGATGAGAGCATTGGTTTTCTCATCGATGAACATGTCCTTGGTTTTGACGATGGTCTTGACCATTGCCATCGCCTGCTTCGGATCAGCATTGATCAGCGCAAATCGTCGGATCTTGAGCTCGGCATATTCGCGCCCTTTGGTTTCGGTATCGGGATAGATCAGTATCGAGTTTTCACTCATGATCCGCTTGGTGGTCTGGGTCTGCATCAGGATCAAATCGATTGCCTCTTCAACCGGGGTATCACGAACAAAGATGGTGACCTTCAGGTCGCTCTTGACGTCCTTGTCGAACATGATGTTCAGACTGGTTGTCTTGGAAATCGCCTCCATCACCATGCGCAGGTTGGCGTCGCGGAATTGCAGCGTCACCGGTTTGCGCCCCTTCAGGTTCAGACTCACGCCGTTGAGCGAGTCGTTTTGGTTTGCTTCGGCCAACTGGGTGCGTAGCTGTAGGGCGCGTGGGTGACTGGACGACTCGATCAGCACCTTGCCTACCAGGTTTGTAGCCGCTTCCAGGTCCCCCTTTTTGATCAGTAAAGCCGCCTCATCCAGACGGGCAGCCTGCTTTTGCTCCAGGGTGATCTCTGTCACCGCCTGCCGCGCAGCGATATGCCCGGGGTCAATGTTCAATACGCGGTTGTAACGCTGCAAGGCCACGTCCCAATGCTCGAGGTTGCGTTCCCGGTTGGCTTCTGCCATCAGACGGTGGGTGACGGCGTCACGCTGCGTCAGCCATTCCTTGCGGATTGACGCGTCGCCGGCATCAGTTTGCTGTGCCAGCGCCAGCTTGGCTACGCCTTCTTCAAGACGGCCGTCCTTGATCAGCGTCAGCCCCTCCTGTCGATAGCGCTCGGCGGCACAACCGGCCAGTAGCAGCGCCAGGGTGATGGGCAAAATTTTACGAGTCAGGAGCAACACTGGTTTCACGGAGAACTCCCGGTGGATAGGGTTTGTGGGATGCCCAAAGGCAGGTACATCAGCTGTGCGCTGGCGGGGTCGATGCGATCAATTCGATATTGGTTGTCCAACACTTCTCCTTGTCCGGCAGTAATGACACGGTTACCACGTGACAAAATTAGTAGCTGGATTGACCCCTCAGAGTATTTACCAAGAAAAGTAAACGGCAACGGAGGGGCGCTCGGCGGCGGTGGTGGTGGTGGTGGTGGCGGTGGCGGTGGTGGTGGCGGTGGCGGTGGCGGCTTGAACCAGGAATGTTTGGTGAACAAATGCCCCGTTGACTTGTCGCTCAATTCAGGTCGCTCACTTTGCAGGGACAGAGCAGTTTGCGTCACATATCTGTTCGGCAATGGTGTGCCAGTGGCAGGGGGGATTTGACGGCCTTGGGAGGCCGGAAGCGGGCCTGATTTGGTCGGCGCTGAAATGACGGCATCATCAGTTTTTGGAGCGAACCAGATCAGTCCGATGGTGACGAGTGCGCCCAATGCCAGTAGCAGTCGGGTTTGCTTCGAGGTCATGGCTGCACCTCGACAAAAATGATAAATACCAGTTTTGCTTCCACCTGCGGGTCGTCAACTTTGTCACGTTTGAAACTTGCACTCTCCAGCGCAGTGCTAGGTATATCTTTCAGCACCGCGTCCATAAAAGCCAGTACTTGCTGAAAGCTGCCCTTGACCGGCAAGGCGACGCGGTAGCGGGCAAGCTTGTCGGTTTCACCTTGCAGCAATGCGTATTCACCTGTCTCCAGTGTCAGGCTGTTTTCCCCGGCCACGTTGTAGACGATTTTTAATTGCTCAGTGACCCGGTTCACTGCTGGAAAGCTCTTATAAAAGTAGGCGATTTTTTCTTCTTTGCTAAGCTCAACGACCGGGACGGACTGAGTCAAGTTTGCCAACTGAACTTGTCTCGCTTGCACGCTGTTGGACAATCGTAGCGACTCACGTTGAGCCGGTTCAACCAAGGCCAGCCACAAAGCGACCGACGCCAGCAACAAAGCCAGCCCAGCGATGCCCATGGGTCCAAGCCGATAAATGCCGAACTGTATACGGCGACGCCACAGTAAGGTATTCATGGTATGAGCTTCCATCGTGCGGACAGCCGGAAGCGCACCGGATTTTCGGCCACCGTGTGATTGATCAGATGGGACTGCAGGGTGACCTCGGAAAAATCGTCGCTGGCTTGCATAGCCTGGAAGAATTTCAGCATGGCGTCAAAGTCACGTGCCTCTGCGACCACCAAAATTTTGCCCTTGACTGCATCTGGTTCAATAGATAAAAAAGCCAAGGTCTCATTGGAAGCGGTTTGCCCCATGGATGCAAACAAGCGGCTCCAGGGCAAGTTCAATTGATCCGAAATCGCCTGCGCCCGACCCCAGGCAGCGGTCAGTTCCTCCGGCTTCATGGTGGATCGCGCTGGTGGCGGTGCCAACGCGGCCTGTTGGCGCGCAAACTCCTGGTTGAGTTGTTGCGAGTGCGGCACTACCTTTAACTGGTAATAGGCAGCAACAATTGCCAGCGTCACAATTCCGATTCCCAGCGCCGTCCAGCGCAATGCCTGCACGCGCCCCGCTTGTGCCACAAAATCGAGGTGCAAGCGCTTCATGAGAGAACCCCCACCAAAGCGTGACCGAACTCGGTCATCTTTGATTCGGTCATGCTGAGTCCGGCGCTTGTCTTTTGAATTCGCGCCAGCACGTCAACCGGTAGCTTCCAGGTTGTCAAATGCAGGCCATCAACAGTCGGCCAGTTTTGTGCCGCCAAAGTGGGAGCGCAGATGAAGGTCTGGATCTGCGCCGTGCCGACGACCGGCCAGGCTGCGGCCAACATTAGCTCCTGCTGCAACCTGGCGACTAGCTGGTTTGGCGCATGGTTTTCGATACGGCTAGAACTGACCCAACGCCAACCACCCGAGTCCCACCCCGCAATTGAAAGTCGTGTTGCTTCGTGACTCACGATCCAGCCAACCCTGGTCAGTGATTTTGGAAAGGCCTGGACCGCGCTCACCAGTTGCGGACGCACCGAAGTAAGCTTCACTTTTGCGTGCTGGAATGATTCCTGCAAACCGGCAATCAAGACTTCAGGTACTGCCGCGGTCAAACGCGTCAACCCGGGTGATTCATTGCTGAAGATCATGCGCCAGCCAGCGCCGCTGCCGACGCCGTAGGTATCCTCAAATGACAGCCGGGCAAATGCCAATTCTTCGGTGGGATTGCGCAATTCACCGCGCCACTGAACGCAAAAATAGCGCACCAACTGATCTGACAGCACAACTCGCACGCGCTTGGGTCCCAGCGTTTTCACCAGGCGCAGTGTGGCATCCAGCAGCGCTGGCCAGTCGTCCGGTTGCTCTGCATTGACGGGTAGCTGCTGCAAACCGATGATTTGTTGACGCCAGCCGCGCAATTGCACCGCCTGAACCTTGTCAGGCGCCAAATAGAGTAGCAGGGAATCAGGCGACAAAAGTGACACGGTTGATCTCGATAAGGGTGGTTTCGCCGCTGCGCACCAAATCCAGCGCCGACTCGCGCAGGTAGCGCGTACCGTTAGCCTGGGCTGCTACTTTGAGGGTGCGAATCGGTGCTCGCGCGATGATGAGCTCGCGGATTTCATCATTCAGGTTAAGGATTTCTGCGATCGCCTTGCGCCCCTTGTAACCGCTACCCCGGCAATGGCCACAACCCGCTCCGGCCTTAAAGTTCCAATCCTTGACGTCTTCCGGTCGAAGGCCGGAAACGGTAAGCAATTCGGTCTCGGGTTGGATGGTTTCCGAGCAGTGTGGACAATTAACGCGCAGCAGTCGCTGTGCCAGCACGCCGTTGAGAGCCGACACCAAACTGTACATATCGATGCCCATGTGCATGAAACGACCAATGACATCAAAAACATTGTTGGCGTGAACTGTCGTGAATACCAGGTGGCCAGTCAAGGCTGACTGAATTGCAATTTGGGCGGTTTCAGCGTCACGGATTTCTCCCACCATGATCTTGTCTGGATCGTGCCGCAAAATCGACCGCAGTCCGCGCGCAAAGGTCAGGCCCTTTTTTTCATTGACGGGGATCTGCAGCACGCCCGGCAACTGGTATTCCACCGGATCTTCAATGGTCACGATTTTTTCGGTGCCATGGTTGATCTCGGAAATCGCGGCATACAGGGTCGTTGTCTTTCCACTGCCGGTGGGCCCGGTGACCAGCATCATGCCGTACGGCTCGGACGCAAGGCGCCGCAACAAAGTGGCAATACTTTCGTCAAATCCCAGGCTGGTGAGTTGCAAGCCCTTCATCTGGTCGCTCAGGGACTGCTTGTCAAGAATACGTAACACTGCATCCTCACCGTGGATGCTGGGAATGATGGAGACCCGCAGGTCAATCATGCGACCTTGCAGACTCACGCGAAAGCGTCCGTCCTGCGGAATGCGACGCTCTGATATGTCCAGTTCGGACATCACTTTGATGCGGGAGATGGTCTGCTCGGCCAACTCCACCGTAGCGACTGTGCCAACCGCACTAAGCACGCCGTCAACCCGGTACTTAATGACCATGCCACCGGAGGTTGATTCAAGGTGAATGTCGCTGGCATCGACGCGCAAGGCATCAAAGATGGTGGAATTGACAAATTTCACTACCGGACTGGCGTCTTCACTGATGCCCCGATAACTCAGCTCTTCGACTGCTTCGCCGTTAACCTGTGCATTGTCTTGCGTTGCGACCAGCGATTCCATCGCCCGCAGGCCGCTTTCCTGCTTCGCTAGCCAAGCAGCAATATCGCTTTGGTGAGCGATACAGATCTGGAATCCCTGCTTTAGACGGGCGTCCGCCCATTGATGCAATTTTTGATCGAACGGATCAGCGATAACAAGGCAAAAACCGCGTGCTGGATCGCTCAACAACAGACATTCACGACGCAGCATTTCCGCAAACGGAAGTACGTCCAGTGCTGCCTTCATACCATGCAGTTCGCTCATGCTTAGGAGTGGATAGCCCAGTGTGCTTGCCAGCGTGCTGACGAACTCCTGATCTGTCAGCCCCAGGATTTCTTGCAATGCCAGCATCGCAGGGCGTCCCGATGCGCCGCCCTGGGCTTGCGCCTGGCGCAGTAATTCGCCGGAAAAAAGCACGGTCGTGGGGGTAGTTTGATTCACTTGATGCTGCCTGCCAGTTCAAAAATCGGGAAGTACATGATCACCACAATGAAACCGATAACCAAACCGATAAAAGCCATCAACAAAGGTTCAAACAGACGCACAAACCAGTCAATCCACTGGCTTATCTCGCTGTCGTAGAAAAGCGCAATGCGCTCCATCATGTCGCCCATCTGACCAGTACGCTCGCCGACACGCAGCATGCGAGCCGATACCGGCGACGTCAGACCTGAGGTTTCCATCGCGACTGACATGGTGGTGCCGGCGCGAATCAGTTGCGTGGCAGCGATAAGTCGTTGGTTCAGGGCGCCCGGAAGCAGGCCGGTTACCAGTTCCAGCGATGCCACAGCGGGCATCCCTCCGCGCAACAGCATGCCCAGCGAACGATAGAAACGGGTTAGCTGGTAAATGCGGATACGCTCGCCGATGGCGGGCAGGCGTTGCAACCATTGGAGAACTTGCGCCGGTGTGCCCGGTCGCGTCAGCCAGAACGTGGCGGCAGCGATCAAGGCCAGGCTGGCGGCCAGCAACGTGCCCCCGTAATCGCGAGCCAGATGTCCCCACTGAATTAACAAGCGCGACATCCAGGGAATCTCGCCACCCAGGTCTTCAAAAATCCGCGCGAAGCGGGGCACCACATAACCCATCAAAAAACCGATCACCAACAGGCCTGCAATGGCCAGCACCACAGGATAGATACTGGCGTTGATGATCTTTTTCTTCACGGTATCGAGTTGACTCTGGTAAGCCACGTATTTCCCCAGGGCCTCCGACAAGCCACCGGTTCGCTCGCTGGCACGAACCGTGGCGATATACAAAGGAGGAAAGACATCCGGAAACTGGCTCAAGGCGCGAGAAAGGGCGGCGCCACGGTACAAGTCGGCCACCAGCCGATCAAGCAAGTCGCGTCGCTCGGGTTTGTGTTCTTTTTCGCTCAGGGTTTCTATCGACTCCACCAAAGCCAAACCTGCATCCAGCAGTGTCAGTAGCTCCTGGCTGAATTGTCCCAATGGAAAATCCTTGGACGCCCGGCGCTGCGTCAGGCCCGGGATCTTTTGTCGCGGTACGATGGACAAAATCCGCAAACCGCGATCACTCGCCATTTTCGTAGCGGTATCAAGGTTCGATGCATCCATCATCAGCGTACTGACGCTGGATGATTTGTCAATAGAGCGAATTTCAAATTGCATGGTCGTTGACAGACGTTGCAGCGGCCACCGAGGTAGCTACTCCCAACTCCCTATGTCTGCATCCTCTCCAACCCCGCCGGGCACGCCGTCTTTGCCGAACGAAACAATATCGTATTCGCCATGAACACCCGGGCACTTGTATGTGAATGCGTTACCCCAAGGGTCTAGCGGCACGCCTTTTTTCAGATAAGGGCCATCCCATTTGGGTTCTTCAGGCGGCTTCACCACCAAGGCTTGCAGTCCCTGCTCGGTTCTTGGGTAACGGCCGGTATCCAGACGGTATTGGTCAAGCGCCTTGCCAAATGATTCGATTTGAGCGCGCGCGACCTTGACTTCTGACTTGCCCACCTGTTTGAAATACATGGGCGCCACATAGCCCACCAGCAAGCCGATGATGACCATCACCACCAGCAGTTCCAGCAGGGTAAATCCTGACGATTTGCTACGGCACTGCATTTGGTCAACCACCGATTTGTTCCTGATATTCTTTCACCACCTGCTCGGCACTGGGAAAACCTTCCAGCTTGACCCACGAATTATTTTTGCCGCCGTTGATGAAAATCAGTGGCACATGGTTCATCTTGTCGCCGCGGTAGGCGCTAAAAGCTTTCTGCACAGCCACGCTGTTTTTCAGGGTGCCGGTGTAGTGTTGCCACTGGGGCCTGGCCGCATACAACTTGCTGTAGGCCAACAGCCGCGCTGGCGTATCGTATTCAGGGTCAATCGATACCGACACGAGGCGTGTTTTTTCCAGATCTTTGCCCAACAAAGTTTGCGTTCTGGCAACAATCTGGCTCGTCACCGGGCAAACGGTGGTGCAGGAGGTGTAAATGAACGCCAGAATCGCGGGCTTGCCACCGTCCAGTTCCTTGCTCAAATTGGTCGCTGCGCCATCTTGACGCACCAGCGGCGTAGCTGGCAGTTTGATCTCGACAACGCTGCGTTTAACTTCAGCATTGGGTGTCCCGGCCGTTGCCGGTGCGGGATGATGATGCATATGCTCGTCGGCAGCCCAGACTGCTTGACTTGCAACTGCCACAGTGCCTGCTATCAGTGCTGTGACTGCGCGGCGACTTATAAATGGCGATCGTTGAATTTTCATTAATTCTCTCTTTGTTTAAACCATAGCTTAGGATCGGATCCCAATTGCGGCTTGAAAGGTGCTGCGATTTGTCATTAAATAACGCCGCTAAATGGTTTGATTGTCGTTGATCTTGCCGCGGCCTACTGCAACATCTATTTACTTTACTGTAGTAATTTCAGGGCTAGAACTGGCTTTGGATTTACTGCGGTCTGTCCGATGCCCGTTCAAGTAGTAGTACCTAGTGCACCAGCATTAGCATCCGGTGTGGCGCACTAACGCAGTTATGCATTCACACTGAATGCATCTGGCGACACTGAATTTCGCTGAAAGTTTGCAGACCAAGCCAAAAATCAGGGCTTTTCCTGCCTCTCTCTCAGTTGACCTAAACTGCCGTCTACCCAATTCGAGCTCCTGCTATTCGTATGACTATTTTGCATCTTGTTACAACATATGGGTAGATTACCATGGTTCGTAGATGGCGAATAAAAAACTGAAATTCGTGAGAAATTACCGTTTTTCTGGGGTTTGGACTACAGTGCCGGCCAGCCACGCCTGCGATTGGTTGCACATCACTTTACTTTGTTGTCAACTGAGCGGTGGTGGTCGCAAAAAGATTCCCCGGAGCCAGTGACAGATGCCCAGGTTAATGGTGTTTTCATGGGCTTGAATTTGCAAGTTTCTGACGATCAAATGGGCACTCACTTTTTTATCAAGACCAGCACAGCCAAAAAAATTCTGCGCTATACTCGCTGGCTTGAAACGCGGGAATAGCTCAGTTGGTAGAGCGCAACCTTGCCAAGGTTGAGGTCGAGAGTTCGAGACTCTTTTCCCGCTCCAAATTCCAAAAAGGGAAGCTCTGGCTTCCCTTTTTTGTCAGAGTAGTTGGCGCGATAGCAAATCGGTTATGCAACGGATTGCAAATCCGTCTAGCCCGGTTCGACTCCGGGTCGCGCCTCCAGAGGATTCAGGCCCATGCCCGAGTGGTGAAATTGGTAGACACATCGGACTTAAAATCCGCCGCTTCGTGAATAACGGGCGTACCGGTTCGATTCCGGTCTCGGGCACCAGTACACTCACTATCCATGCCACGCTATAACGCCCCTTTTGAGGTCCATGTCCATGGCCAGGTGGCCTTGCGCCCCGATGTTGTTTTTGAGCAGCTTCAAGATGCGCTCAAGCCTGTCTGGAAGTACGCCGGCGCGCGTTCCTTGAGCGACGCCGCCGGCAGTTCCTACGAAGACGAACCCGGCATCAAGTTTGACCCCCAGGAACACGTTCTGCAAATGTGCTGGACGGTGGAGGGAGACGACGATTTTCGCCAGGTGCTGGACGAAATGTGCATGAACCTCAACGAGCTGGCCAAGGCTGGTGCCGCCATCGAAGTCACGTTTTACGATACCGAGTTTGAAGACGACGAGGAAGAAGAAGACACTGACGCCGAGTCGCGCGATGACTTCGTCATGCTCTTCGTCGGGCCCGATCCGGCTGCCATCATGCAGGTGCAGCGCGACCTGCTGGTGCAGGACGTGGTCAACCTGATGGAGCGTCATTTTGACGGCGCCGAGTTGAGCGGTGTGGTGGCGGAAATCGACAAGTTGTTTGGCCAGCGCTTTGATGATCTGGTGAATTCACTGCAACTTGGTAAACCACCGCGCGGCTCCAGTGGCGGCCATGGCGGTATGGGCCACGGTGGTGGCCGCAAACCCCGTCATTTGCACTGACGGTTGACCGGCTGTCGAGGTAAGCCCGGGCTTACTGCGCGCGGCCCTGGCTTTGCCGGATCTGCTGCACCTGCGCATCCGCGAATCGCGTCAGTTCCGGTGACAAACCGCCAACATCCAGTGCGCGCTGGAACGCCTCAACGGCGTCATTGAGCTTGTTGTCGGCAGCCAGCGATATGCCGGCCCCAATCAGCCAACTGGGCGCCGACGGGTTGCTGCGCAAGGCTGTGATGTAGTGGGTGATGGCCTCGGCGTGTTTGCCCTGACCTTGCAACAGCGTGGCAAAAAATGCGTGGTATTCCCCGCTGTCGCCAGCATCGGCCAGACCGCCTTCCAGCGTCGACAAGGCTTGTGTGGTGTTGCCGTCGGCCACCTGCAAGCGGGCCAGCAGCATCGAGAACCCGCTATGCCCCGGCGTCAGCAGCAGGCCTTGCTGCAGCAGCGCCGTTGCTTCCGAATGGCGGCCGGCATCGATCAGGGACGCTGCCAGCAATTGGCGCGCCGATTGGTTGCCCTCGTACTCGGCCACCGCCTGCCGCAACGCCTGCTGAGCGTCGGCCGTGCGGGACTGCTGCAGCAGCGCAATGGCCTGACGATAAAGGTTATCCGAACGCTGCTGCGGGCTGGTCACCTTGATGCCCGAAAGTGGGGCGGGCGATGCATTACTCACCTGTTTTTCTGCAGCGGGTTTGACGGCGGCAGGCGCTGGTGCCTCGGCTACGCGGGCCGCTGGGTTCGGCTGGGCGGTGACGGGTGGCTCTGCCTTGGCCAGAACTTCCTTGTTGCTTGCAACCGGTTTGGTTTCAGGGATCATGCTGGTCTTGCTGTTTGCGGCTGCGCGCACCGGGGCGGGCGTGGTGGCGATGACTCGCACGGCGGGTTTGGGCATAGGGGTGGAAGCCGCTGTTGGTGCCATGGTTGAGGCCGGGTTAGCGTTAGGCGCCGCCGCAACCGTTGCCACCGGCGCGGCAGCGAGTTGCACGGGGGACTTGCGGAACTGGTTCCAACCCAAATAGGCGGCGGCAACCAGCACCACAAGCAGGGTTGGGATAAGCACGGGCGAGCGTCTTTTGGGCGGCGGCGTTGTGACTTGAACGCTGGTGCCGGACAAGGATGGCACTGCTCCCGGGGCAGGGGCCTGCCTTTGGTCCAGGTCTTTCAGCATGTTATTGATCAGGCTCATAGAAGGTACCCCCACCCAAAACTAACGATGAAACTGCCGGCCAGCAACATCAAGAGAACGATCAGACCTTTTTTCCAGAAGGGCAGCCGCAAGGAGCTTGTATCGTTGCATGCGGCCAGCACATCCAACAGGTCGACCCGTTTCTTCCCTTTGCCGAAGGCGGCCAGCAGCGACTTGTGCGCCACAATGTTCACCAGCCGCGGAATGCGCCTTGTCTTGTACTGCAGCAACCACAAAGCGGCTGGCGAAAACAGACGACCGCCTTGAAAGCCCGCCACCGCT
>JANXLW010000189.1 GCA_025354965.1 Betaproteobacteria bacterium | reverse complement strand
CAAGGCAGCCAGTGAACTGGTGTTCAAAGGGTTGGCGCAACCGTCCGGCTATACCGAACCCTTGCTGCATGGATGGCGCTTGAAGGTGAAGGCGGGGGCGGCTTGAATCGCGCTGTCAATTGCTACTACTAATATAGCTATCGACGCAATATTGATGAGGACTAGCGGCCGATTTAGTCACTTATTCTGAGGGAGACGGCATCTTCGGGTGCCGTTTTGCATTGGGAGACGCTTCTGCCCACAAAATGCTGGCTGTTCATCCAGCATTGGATAATGGGGTAGCGCATAAGTCATTGAAATTAAACAGTTTTTACCGTTTTCGCATTTCATTATCTTGCGCCAAGGATAATGAAATAGAGAAACTGGCGGCCCAGGCGGGTTAGCGACTAACCTGCCAAAAGCACTTCCACTTGTCGCCGGTCCAGCCGCCACTGATTCAACCGCCCGGCCAAAGAGCCACCCGGGCTGGCATGGGCCACGACGATCGTTTGGGCCAGCTGCGCCACGAGCCCATTGCGCTCGTTGGCCAGCGGCTGCGTCAGGCGGCCCATAGTCGCCACTGTGCTCACCACCGCCATTCGCCCTTGGGTCAGCGGCTTAGCCCACTCCGGTGGCAGTTTGGCACCCTCCACGGGGCGGGCCAGCACCACGACAACCGGGCTGCCCGCCGCCATTAAAACTTTTAATACCGACTGCTCCAGCGGGGAGTGAAAGCCGCTCACCACCGCCCGCTTGTTACTCGCCTGCTGCAAAGCCCAGTCCATCGCTGCGCGAATGGCAGCGCCGGGGCATTGCCGGGAGGCAAAAAGGGCTGTCATAGGCAGCGCCAACAGTCCTTGATTGCCTTGGCCTGTTAACTGCGAACCCTCGTGAAGCATTGACCAGGTCAGCATGGTTAAAGATATAGCTCAATCGATGAAAACAACTCGTATGGATAAAGGAATTTTTTTAAGTCTTTGATTTAATTGTATTTTTCATGCTTTCAAATTCCTTTATCTTTCGGACTTGGATAAAGAAATAGCCCCCCGGCTCACGCACCCTGCCCATCATCTCCCGGCAGCAGCCCGAAAAGCTCGTCGGCTTGGGCGGGTTTGCGATAGGCTGCGTTGCTTCTCACTCGTCCCGGCAGTAGCTCCAGCAAGCCACGGTCCACCCAGCCGCGCAACATCTTGGAGGCCTTCAGCGTATCCACCCCCGCAATGCGGCACACATCGGCATTGGCAATCGGGCCATTGCGGTCTATCCAATCGCTCACCTGCGTCCACAGTGGGGGCCGCTCTTCATTCAGCAAGGTCACCAGCAAGGTGGGCACGGCCGCGTCCAATTGCTCGCGGTACAGCGGCTCGTACAAATTGGCCTGTGCCATCTGCGCAAACATCATGGGTACACCCTCGCCAGCATCCACATTGGGCGGGTTTGGAAACTCGCGCAGGTTCCGCGCCAGCAAGCCGTTGCGGGGCATGGAGCCCGCTTTATCGATCGTGGCCGGCGTCAAGCTGCCAGGCAGCCGCCCAGGGCTCTCCACCTCCAAACGGTCATCAAAAACGCGGATGTGAATGTCACGGTTCAGCCGGTAGTCACGGTGCACCACGGCGTTGGTAATGGCTTCCTTGATCACCCGCTCCGGGTAGCGGTATCGCGTCTTGAAGCCCGAGCCCTGCATGGTCAGTCCCTCGGCCAGTCGATCGAGCACATAAGCCTGGGCCTTGGCAATCTGCTCGACCTCCGGGCCGCTGATGGTTTTGGGCGGCAACAGCAGGTTGGGCACCGCGGTGCGTTCCACCGTCTTACCCTGGTAATGAAAAACGCGAATGTCTGCCCGCATACCCTGGCCTGCCAGCAGGGCACCGGGCTCATCCGCAAACAACAGCAACGCTGCCAGCAAGGGCTGTAGCGCACCATCCACCGGCACCGCCAGCCCCAACCGAGGCAAGCGCACCGCCAAGTCCGTATCGGCCAAGCCACGGTTGTTGCAGTAACTACGCCACGTATCGGTGTTCAGCAAATCCAGCGCCACAGGCATGGGCAGGGTCTCGGCACTCTTCACGCCACGCTGGTAGGCCAAGTCCGCAATCTCTACCGCGTTCATCTCGCGGTTGCTGGCATCCATGCGCACCCAGGTGCCATTGCCCACCACCGAGTGAACTTGCTCACTCTTCTCCACACGCAACAGCACTACATGCCCAGGCTGCCCGTTGTGCAGCGTGCAGGGCAGGCGCATCCAATGCAGCTTGGTAATAGGCGGGGTAAAGCGGTTCAGCAGTTCACGACGAAAGTCGTCAAACCCTTCGGGGTTTTCTTCAATGCCAAACAGACGACTCTGCGGCTTGTCGCCCTGCTTCATGGCTTTCGCATCGCCAATGCCGATCACCAGCAAGCCGCCTTCGGTATTGGCATAAGCACACACCGCTTCATACATACGGTTTTGTTTGCCGCTGATGCGCTTGAAGTCGAGCGTGCGGCTTTCTTGGGTTGCCAGCAGTTTGGTGATGCGGTCCGCGGATTGGGCGGGGGAGAGGTCAATCATGCCTACTTCACGCGCTGCAATAGCTTGCGCTCAAAATCATCCGTTGCTTCCAGCGAATCAATCATGTCGTTGGCAGCATTCATCAGCCGCCCTAAATCGGCACGGGGCAAATCAGCAGCATTCTGGAAAACCACCATGGAGTTGAAATCCTGGCCGGCGCGAGTCAAGTGCTGCAAGATGATGGTGGCAAGCCGTGCTTTGTCTCGGTTTGGCACACCAAATAAATACAAAGGCGCGGCCCCGCCCGAGACAAAGTAATCCACTGGGTAGTCCCGCGCATTGGCTACACCCGGAACCACATATCCTTCTGTTAAACGCTCCGCGCCCACCACCGTCTGCAATTTCTCTCGTAAATCTTCGTAAAACGTGCTCTCTACCCGCAGACGGTTCAGAAACGTCAAATCGTGTACACGTGTCAGTGCCTGCCCAATGCGCATCACACTCGTGCCTAAGTTCTCTGACGTCGAATCAAGATAAAACTCCCCGTCGTCTTCAGACAAACCCGCATCCGCTAGCACCTGCGTCAACAATCGCCCCCGCGTACCTTCTCGCAACTTAGAAATATCGTTCTCGTAACTGAGGCGCATGATGGTCAAGCCCTGATCGCTGATGCGCAAGCCCCCGGTAGGCGCGGGCGACACATAAATTGAATAACCATCACCGTCAGGAAAAGTCCAAGGCGTATCTATCTGCCATAGACAGTCGCCACGGGTGTGCACCTTCACACTGCCGCACAGTGCTTTGCAGAGGGTTGCTTGCATATCGGTGGCGTTCATTTTGAATCTCCAAATAGATCCGGGGTCTGCGGCCCATCGGCATCGGTCGTTAAACCCTGTATGTTGGCTCTGTGTACCAACTCGTTCAAAGCACCTGCTAGGGTGTGATAAGCCACTGTGACTTCAGCAAACCCCTCACCTTTTCTATTCGCCAGTATGTACCGCTCGGTCAACAGGTGCACATGGCAGCGGTATTCAATCCGTTGGTGCTCCAGCACATTGGGATGCGGGTGGTCGCTGCCGTTACAACGCAACAAAATCACATCCTCCCCTGACTTGGCATGCCACAACAAGCCCGCACTGAACCCGCCCGGTATTTTGGTGCTTTGGCGAGTGAACAGTGTGAAGCGGTGTGCCCCGTCCTCACTCGCCACCCGGAAGTCACGTCGCTTGTGCTTGCCCTCTGTTTTTTCGCGCGCCTGCGGGTTTTCCACCTGCTTTGGCAAAGCCAGCAGCCGCGCAATCTTTTCATCTGTCAGCGTCTCTAGTCCCATAGTGAACCTTTTACTCGAAAGTGAGCGCGCGGCTCTCTTGGGTTGCCAGCAGTTTGGTGATGCGGTCGGTGGATTGGGCGAGGGAGAGGTCAATCATCAGAGTCATCCCCACTTTGGCCCATACGATACTTGATATCGTAGTTGATGATGAAGTCCAACTGCTCAGCACTCAAGCCGTAGAAGCCCGCCATGGCCGAGTCAATTCGATCAATGATGTCCTTGGATCTTCCAACCTTGAAGCTGACCTCATCCTGTACTGTTCCATCTTTTCTCTTTCGTTTATTCACTACAGAATTTTTCTGTAGATCATTCAAAAGCTCAATTCCTAGTGTAGTGTTTCACGCTGTTTGAACCGTATTGAGTTTTGCCTTCGCGCGGATGACTTTCTCCAGAATGTCACGAGCGCTGGCAGTCCAGATGAATGGTTTGGGGTTGTCATTGTGAGCCAGCACAAAGAGCTCGATT
>JANXLW010000434.1 GCA_025354965.1 Betaproteobacteria bacterium | reverse complement strand
CAAAGTGCTGGCCGTGCCGATAGACAAGATACTTTCGCTTTACACACGCTGGCAAAAGCCAGAGGATTTAAGTCCGGTACGTCTGAAGACCATCGCCCACTTTTTCGAACATTACAAGGATCTGGAACTGAACAAGTGGGTCAAGATTTTGGGCTGGGAAGGACCTGAATCTGCCAAGACGGAGATCATGGAGGGCATTGCCAATTACAACAAGGCGCACCCAAAAGCGTAAATTTCACGCCTACGGTAACTTTCGGATCCCCCCTTGTTGTGGAAAATCAGCGATACGGGTCTGGGAATAACACGCCATGCAGGCCTTTCTTATGCACAAAACGCTTCCAACTCCCTTCCGGCTGTGAGAGACGGTCGGCAACTGCCCACCAGGTGCAGGGGTTTAGGCCCAATCCAAAGTGGCTGGCGATGACTTCCAGATTTTCGGTCAACGGATTGATGGGGCAAGGTGCTTGAAGGCTGGCGGGCCATGCCACGACACCATCGGAGCGCGAAAAAATGGACGTGGTTGGCATCGGTGGCGCTGCCGGCAGATCGAATTGTGCGACCTCGGCGTGGATATCGCGCCCGCTGGTGAGCTCGTAAAGACGCCAGGCATTGGTGCTGTGGTGTGAACCAGCGAACGGCGTGCCCATGGTGATAACGCTGCGTACACAGTCAGGTAGGTCCTTGGCCAGTTCGCGGGCATAGATGCCGCCCAGACTCCAGCCAATCAGACTCACTTTTTTACCCGTGACTTGACAGGTATCGAGCACTTGCTGTCTGGCTGCCTGCAGCACGCCGGCCCGCGGGCCGAAGTTGAATCCCTGGTTCCAGCCGGACATGTCGTGGCCCAGATTTTGCAAAAAACTGCGCATTGGCAAGGTCGATCCGTCGCTGGCTGACAGCCCTGGGAAAACAATGACCGAATGACCATCACCAGTTGGTGCATGGCGCAATATGGACCATGAAGGGATGACTGATCCCAGTTCCCAAAGGACCCGCAACTCCATAGCCATTAGCCAGGGGCTTGGCGCCGGATGGTGCTTGACTTGGTCCTGTGACTGCATGTTCGCCATGATGCGCAATAGTGTGGTTGTCAAGGTCAGTGTTTGAGATGCTTTTTGACGCTACCGGATACGCTTTTGACGGTGGCTGTTTGTGCGATTTTCGGCTTCCCGTGGGTCAACAATTGGCGACCTTCTTCAAACGCGCGGACCAGTGCATCGGTCAATTCCCCCATGGCTGGTATCGCCTTTTTGTCCGCTACCAAGCCAAAGTCGACGGAGCCTGTATAAGTCTGAATAGTAATGTTGAGCGCGACGCCATGGACCACAATCGACATGGGATGGAAGGTGAGCATTTTCGCTCCGGCCATGTACAGGGGCACCGATGGGCCCGGCACGTTACTGATGACCAGATTGGCCATCATTCGCAAGCGGTGCGACAGACCGGTCGCGCTATAAGTCGTGTAAGCCGCTTTCGCCAAACCACCGACAATCCATGGGGCCAGCAACGATGGGTAATCGGTTGGCAGAACCCCTTTCAGGTCGGCCATGGCGTTCTTGACCTTCGCTGTGGAAGCCATGATGGCCTGCATGCGCTTCATCGGATTGAAGAATTGCGTTCCGAGTTCAACTACCGACATTGACGCCTGTGTATTGAGATCAACATTGCCTTGCTCCCGGAGGCTTACAGGCATAGCGGCAAGTGTCGATTTCTTCGGGATGCCTCCGTGCTCAGTCAAATAGGTCCGCAGCGCGGTGGCGCAAATCCACAACACGATGTCATTGAATGAACCGCCGACCGCCTTGGCCATGGAACGGCAGTCGGCAAACGGTAATCGAGCTGTGCCGAAAGCACGTTCACAGGTGACTACCGCATTAAAGACGGTCATTGGGGCCAGACGAAGCAGGGGTTTGGGTTGGGCCAAGTCGCCGGCTCCTCCCAAAGCCCGTTTCGCCAGGGCACCTCTGACAACCTGTGCCGTGTGAGGCAATCCCTTGATCAATTTGGCGTACTGGGCAAGCGAGTTGGAAAACACCGAGCCAATCATTGCGCTCATTTTAAGATTGCGCGTTTCGCCAACAGCGGGCGCCGTGGATGGTGCTGGCACTTCGCGCGGCACCGAGCTGATGTCCATGATGGCTTGGGTCAAGACGGTTCCGCCCTTGCCGTCCAGCGCCGCATGATGGATTTTGGAATACAGGCCGGCGCAAATGCTGCCATCCGCAAGCTTGATGCGTTCAAACACATGGAATTCCCATAAAGGGTAGCGGCGGTCCATCAGACGACCGTGCAACTCGGCGCATGCCGCCTCTGCTTGACGCTCGGTAAGGGTTTTTCCCTTGACTCGCCGAATGTGAAAGTCAAGGTCAACATTCTCTGCCTGGAGCCACGCCGGGTGTCCCAACTGGAGTGGCATGAACCTGAGTTTGCGGCTGAAGACCGGCGCCAGGTGCATGCGCTGGGCGATGTGCGTTTTGATTGCCGTGAGAAAAGTGCCCTTGAAATCAGATGGCAGTTGATAGAGGCAAAACGACCCAACATGCATAGGCATCTCAGGTGTCTCGAGATAGAGGAACGAGGCGTCAAGGCCGCTAAGTATGTTCATGTTTCGTGTCCGACTGATTCAGGGTGAAAGGTGGACACCTGATCGGCTCTTTTGGCATATTCATTGTAAGGATTCTATGGGCGCGTGTTTATCAAGGACCGGCAATTAATTTTCCAGGTCGCTGCGAAATGGACTGCGTTGCCCCAGGTCGTCCAGATAGTGGTCAATGCCCTGACCTTCGCGCTCCAGAAAACGCCCAACCGCATCGGCGAACGCTGGATGTGTCAGCCAGTGAGCGCTGGAGGTTTTAACGGGCAACAGGGCTCTCGCCATTTTGTGTTCGCCTTGGGCTCCGCCTTCAAATCGCTGGTAACCGTGCGCAATGCACCAAGCCAGTGGCTGGTAGTAGCAGGCCTCAAAGTGCAGACAATCCACGCGCTCCAGCGCACCCCAATAGCGTCCGTAGGCAATAGCGTCAATTTTATTTGCACCATTTGTTCCCTTGGCAACTGCTCTATCTGTGCTGGTGGCTATGAGACTTGCGGCAATCGGTCGTCCGGCCCGTTCCGCGACGAACAGCAGCCAGTTCTCCGGCATGGTGTTGGCCATTGCCTGGAAAAAGTCACGACTCAGGTAGGGCGCATTGCCATGTTCGAGGTAGGTTCGTTCGTAGCATTGGTAAAAAAAATCCCAGTCCTGGTGTGAAATCGATGCGCCCAGTGCCCAGCGGAAGGTGACGCCTGCATCTGCCACTTTGCGACGCTCCTGCCGTATTTTTTTTCGCTTTTCATGCGACAGCGAGGCCAGAAAGCCCTCGAAGTCCGCATAGGCAGGGGCAGGGGTTTCGCCGCCGAGTCGCCACGTACCTGAAGCGGCAAGTGTGGGGGCAGTATTTTGCCAATGAAATTGCACAGTGTGGCGCAGCAGCATACCGGTGTTGCTGCAGGATTGGATGTCGTCAGCGCCGCAGAACAAGACGTGTAGTGACGACAGCCCGCGGGCTTCGCACCATTCAATAACCCTTTTTGTAAGTACCTCCCGTTCGCTGGCACTGCGCGCCATCAATCGTGTTCCGGGTACCGGAGTGAATGGCACCGCAATCACCGCTTTTGGGTAGTAGCGTATGCCATGTTGTTGATGGGCGTTGGCCCAGGCGTGGTCAAACACGTATTCGCCATAAGAATGCGCTTTAATGTAAAGGGCGCAGGCGCCCACCATCGCGCCAGCTAGTTCAAGAATGATAAATCGGGGGGTCCACCCGGTTTGGTCTGTGGCGCTGCCACTGGTGTGTAGTGCTTGCAGATACTCGTGTCGCATGAACGGGGTTGGCTCTGGCTGCAAATTCAGCAATTCATTCCAAACTGTGGAATCCACCTCACTAGGTGAGTTCAGCACCCGGATGACATAATCGTTCGACTCGTTCTTCACTGTTTTTTCATACCTTTACATTTGCGGTCAATGACACTCAAACTCTGTGTTGCCCAACTTAATTTCGTTGTGGGCGACTTGACGGGCAACGCGCAACGAATCATCGATGCGGCGCGTTCTGCTTACGCTGACGGCGTACGTCTTTTGCTGACCCCGGAACTCTCGATTTGCGGATATGCAGCGGAAGACCTGTTTTTGCGCCCGGCATTTATTGCTGCCTGCGATGATGCCGTTAAAACAGTTGCCAGTGAGTTAGCCGGGTTAAAAGATATGACCGTGGTGCTCGGGCACCCGACCGGGGGTGATCGAAGAACGCGTTCAGTTGCGGTGCAAAATCGTCACAACGCCGCCAGTGTGTTGTGCGAGGGGGCGGTGGTGGCCTGTTACGCCAAGCGGGAGTTGCCCAATTACCAAGTATTTGACGAGCGGCGCTATTTTATGCCGGGCCAGGGCGTTTGCGTGTTTGCAGCGGGCCCGGTTGATAGCAGGGTAAAAGTGGGACTGCTTATCTGTGAGGACGCCTGGTTCGAAGAACCCGCCAGACTGACCAGGCAAGCCGGTGCCGAGTTGCTGGTCGTCATCAACGCATCGCCATTTCACATTGGCAAAGCAGACGAACGTGAGCAAATGATGCGTGACCGGGTTAAAGCCTGCGGCCTACCGCTGGTGTACGCGCACCTTGTTGGTGGGCAGGATGAAGTGGTCTTTGAAGGACGCTCATTTGCGCTCAACGTTGATGGAACGGTGGCCGGCCGTGCGCCAAGTTTTATGGAAAGCCAACTCGCTGTTGATGTCAATCGCGAGCAGACGGCTATCCATTTGGTGTCGACTGTAGTACCGGAGCGCTCAGCCGAGGCTGACCTGTGGGACGCCCTTGTGATGGGAGTACGCGACTACATTGGTAAGAACGGCTTTCCCAGCGTGCTTCTAGGCTTGTCGGGCGGTATTGACTCGGCGCTGGTTTTGGTGGTGGCAGTCGACGCCCTTGGCAAGGACCGAGTTCGCACTGTCATGATGCCATCACCCTATACCGCCGACATCAGCTGGATTGACGCGCGCGAAATGGCTGGCCGTCTTGGTGTGCGTTATGACGAGATTTCAATTGAGCCGGAGTTTTTGGCATTTAACAGGTCGCTAGCGGCCGAATTCAAGAATCTGTCCGAGGACACGACGGAGGAAAATATTCAGGCCCGCATTCGGGGCACACTGTTGATGGCACTATCCAACAAGTTTGGCAGCATTGTTCTAACCACGGGCAATAAGTCCGAAATGGCAACCGGCTATTGCACTCTTTACGGCGACATGGCCGGCGGCTTTGCCGTTATCAAGGATCTTGCAAAAACGACGGTCTACCGGCTGGCCCGGTGGCGCAATGCCAACAATCCTTACGGTACTCACCCCGATCCCATTCCGCAGCGTATCATCACGCGGGCGCCCAGCGCAGAGTTGCGTCCTGACCAGACGGATCAGGATAGTCTGCCCGCTTATGAGGTACTCGACGCAATCCTGGAGCGCTACATGGAGAATGACGAGTCCATCGAAGACATCATTGCGGCCGGGTTTGCTCGCGCCGACGTCGAAAAGGTGACACGTCTGATCAAGATCAATGAATACAAGCGTCGGCAGTCGCCAGTGGGTATTCGCGTGACCCACCGCAGCTTTGGCAAGGATTGGCGTTATCCTATAACCAATCGATTTCGCGCATAAACTGCAGCCTTACTGCACAGTCGCAAGCGTCCCAAAACTCGGTTCCCAACTGACCAGGAAAAACATGAAACAAATTACAGCCATTGTCAAACCGTTCAAACTCGAAGAAGTCCGCGAAGCACTGGCTGAATGCGGAGTCACGGGGCTAACCGTCACCGAGGTTAAGGGCTTTGGTCGACAAAAAGGGCACACCGAACTCTACCGCGGTGCGGAGTATGTGGTTGATTTCCTGCCCAAGGTGAAAGTTGAAGTGGTGGTGAACACGGATGACGTGGATCGCTGTGTCGATGCGATAGTGCGGGCGGCGCACACCGGCAAGATTGGTGATGGCAAGATATTTGTGACCAGCGTGGAACGCGTGGTAAGAATCCGTACTGGCGAGCAGGACGAATCGGCGGTCTAAACTTTGTGAATATGCTTGGTACCTGACATCTTCAGTTTATCGATTCAGGTGAGGGGTTGTAACCAGCCGTGTGCCAGCCAGGGCATCGTGCCAGAACTGCTGTTGCGGGTGAAAGCGGCTTAACAGTGCCCACACGACAACCCAGCCGAGGACGATGACGACGGATTCAGGGCCGGACAATTTGAACTGCGCGACTGACACCAGCGCCGGCAAGAACCAAAGCCAGCTAACCAGGTAACGAAGCAACGCACGGCGCTGCGATAGAGCTTGCCCTGAGCGATCTACAACCTGAATGTGCCAGGTTTTCATGGCAAGGGTTTGTCCCTTTGACCACAACCAAACGAAATAGATACCAAAGACGACGAAAAGGAAAGCCTGGAGGGCGTAGCGGTTGTCCATCGGATTGCGGGTTTGGGTCAAAGTTCCGAACAGGTAGCCGGCGATGAAAACCACCCCAAATAGCAGAACACCATCATAGAGCCAGCAGGCCATGCGGCGAACGAGACTGGGCGCCTTCAACTCTGGGTTCATTCGGCCACCGCTCGCGGCGTTTAGGGCTTTTGGACGGATGGGGCATCAACCGCTGGCTGTGAACGCGGAAGCAGTGTATTGCGATTCACGGCGGTTTCAGCAGCGGCCAATTTGGACTCTTGTTTTGGAGATTGTCTGGTCACAGGAACTGCCGCGAGTTTTTGTGGGGGGACCGGCTTCGCGGCAGCGGCGGCACCGGATGGCTTAGGTATCGCCGAAACTGCAAGTTTTTTCTTCTCTTCCGGACTAAGTGCCTGGTAGGCCTGCCATGTGGCTGCTTTTTGAGTTGGCGAGATTTGTTTGGTCCGGGCAAAATTTAATCGGGCTTGATCCCGTTGCTGTTGGCTCAGGGACACCCATTCGGTCATGCGGCTGTGCAGTTTTGCTTGCTCGGACGCTGCAAGACTTGGATAACTCGCAGCGATGGCGATCCATTTGCGCTTTTGAGCTTCGCCCAGATTGTTCCAATTGGCTGCTAGGGGTTTGAGAGAAAGCTGCTGCAAAGGCGTCAAGTCCTGCCAAGCTGGTTTCGAGTAAATTTTCAGACCGCTCGAGTTTTTCAACGAGGTATTTGAATTGGACGCCTTGGCGGCCGGCGTTGTCAGGGCAGGTGATGCAGCCATGCCTTGTACCAAGGCGGATGATGCCGAGGTGCTCAGCCCCGCCAGCAGGAAAAAAACGGATCCACAAGCCAACACACCCGTGATAAGCAGGTTATTGTGTTGATCTGCGTCGCGCATCAACGTAGCCATGATGGGTCTATTGACTTTGCCCTGAGATCGTCTTGAGGAATTGCGCAAATCCGGGGTCTGTATAAGCTGCTGGTGGCAGGTCGTCAGTCAATATCGCGGCATCAATCTCGGCAATTTCGTTGGCTCGGTTGTCGTTTTGAATGGCGCTGATGACAAACAGGCCAAGAACAAGGGCTAGCAGCGGAATGGCCGCCGCAAGGCGATCCCACCAACCGGGATTCTCGTTACCAAATGTGAGTGTTGCAGAACTGCCCGAAAAGCCAACGCTGGTGGCTGTGCGCACATCGGCAACTTTTCGCTTATCCAGAGCACGCGCCCGTGCAGCCCGCAAACGTTCTGAAATATCGTAAGGTACATCGTCAGCGGCGTCAGACAAGTGGGCTGTGACCCGCAAACCAAACCGGTCCTGCGCAAGCTGATTTTGATATTGAAACGAATTGGTCATAGTGTTATTCCCTTTGCACTCAAGGCTTTGCCGAGGGTCTGAACTGCACGCGAACAGTGTGTTTTGACACTGCCTTCCGAGCAACCCATGGCAGCGGCGGTCTCTGCTACGTCCAGTTCCTCCCAGTAACGCATGAGGAATGCTTCTCGTTGACGAGCTGGTAGTTCCTGAACTTCCATCTCTATCTGATGCAAGGTTTGTGCCCGCTGTGTTGTGCTTTCCGCACTTTCTGTTTGATCTGAGTGGCTTTGCACATTTAAAGTTTCCAGGAGATCGAATTCCCCTTCTTCCCCGACGGATTCAAAATCGCTCATGTTTGAGAACAGCGCATTTCTCGTCTTTTGTCTGCGGAACCAGTCCAATGTGCAATTGGAGAGGATGCGCTGAAATAGCATCGGCAGCTCAGCGGACGGTTTGTCACCATAGTGTTCGGCCAGTTTCATCATGCTGTCCTGGACAATGTCCAAGGCAGACTCCTCGTTGCGCACGTGGTAAACCGAGCGCTTGAAAGCGCGCTTTTCGACGCTTTTCAGGAAATCAGAGAGTTCTTGTTCAGTTGCCAAAGGTTTATTGCTGTGCAGCGACCGTAATGTTTGTCTGTCTCATTTTTGAAGCTCCGACGAGGAAGTGACGCGCCATTGGCGCCAATTATGGCATCCAGACCTGAATTTTCTGGCGGCCGTCAAGTGTTTCAATCTGACAGGTGCGATAATGGCAGCTGCTAATCAAAAGGCAAACGGGTCATGGTCCGGCGCAAGAATCACTGCGCTTATGACTTTGACTTTAAGTTCCAACGTAATTCCACAAGAGTTTGCGAAGGAGCACCCAAGGTTTTTCGTCAGAGAAATTCGCAAAGGTTCATCATGGAAATATCAAAGGCCGAAATCGCTTCGGCTGCGGCGGCAACGACCACAGCAAAAAGCCAGACTACAACTCCAGCTGTTAAGGCGTGTGTTACTACGTCAAGTGAAACTGAACTTCGTGGTGCAGAGATCCTCGTAAAGGCCTTGCAGGCTGAAGGTGTCAAGTTTGTGTGGGGCTATCCGGGCGGGGCGGTGCTTCACATATACGACGCTTTTTACAAGCAGGACACGATTCAACACGTTCTGGTGCGGCATGAACAGGCTGCAGTTCACGCTGCGGACGGCTATGCGCGCGCGACAGGTGACGTTGGCGTGGCTCTGGTGACTTCTGGGCCTGGGGTTACCAATGCAGTTACCGGCATTGCCACGGCCTACATGGACAGTATTCCAATGGTCATCGTGACGGGACAGGTACCAACGCACGCTATTGGACTTGACGCTTTTCAGGAATGCGACACGGTTGGCATTACTCGCCCCGTTGTGAAGCACAATTTTTTGGTCAAGGATGCGCGTGACATTGCTGAAACCATGAAAAAGGCATTTCATATTGCCCGGACTGGGCGACCTGGCCCTGTCGTGGTGGATATTCCCAAAGACGTTTCATTCAAGAAGGTGCCGTACACCGGTTATCCTGAAAGTGTGCAGATGCGGTCTTACAACCCGGTTCGCAAGGGTCATGGGGGGCAGATTCGCAAGGCCCTCCACTTGCTGCTGGCTGCCAAACGGCCGTACGTCTATACCGGTGGTGGTGTGCTGCTGAGCAATGCCTCTGCGGAACTGCGCATGCTTGTGGATATGCTGGGATATCCCTGCACCAATACACTGATGGGCTTGGGCGCGTATCCGGCAAGCGATCGCAAATTCCTGGGTATGCTTGGTATGCATGGCACAGTGGAAGCTAACAATGCCATGCAACATTGTGACGTGCTACTGGCAGTCGGCGCTCGTTTCGATGACCGGGTCATTGGCAACCCTAAACATTTTGCGCAAAACGAGCGAAAAATCATACACATAGACATTGATCCTTCCAGTATCTCGAAGCGCGTCAAAGTGGATATCCCGATTGTTGGCGACGTCAAGGATGTGCTGTCCGAGATGATCGCAATGATCAAGGACGGGGCTGCCAAGCCCGACGCGAATGCGCTCGGTGCCTGGTGGGACACAATAGAAGGCTGGCGCAAGCGCGATTGCCTCAAGTACGATCACGGCAAGAACGATGTGATCAAGCCGCAGTATGTTGTTGAAACCCTTTGGAATATGACCAAAGACGTTGATGCCTACATCACTTCCGACGTTGGCCAGCACCAAATGTGGGCAGCGCAGTACTACCGTTTCGACGAACCGCGCCGCTGGATCAATTCTGGTGGGCTGGGGACCATGGGCGTTGGCATTCCCTATGCAATGGGCATCAAGCTGGCAAAGCCCGACAGCGAGGTTTTTTGCATCACCGGCGAAGGGTCCGTTCAGATGTGCATTCAGGAGCTGTCCACCTGCTTACAGTACAACACGCCTATCAAGATTGTGTCACTTAACAACCGCTACCTTGGTATGGTCCGGCAGTGGCAGGAAGTTGAATACGAAGGCCGGTACAGTCATAGCTACATGGATGCGTTGCCCAATTTCGTCAAGCTGGCCGAAGCCTACGGGCATGTTGGCATGCTGATCGAGCGTGCGCAGGATGTGGAGCCCGCGTTGCGCGAAGCGCGCAAGCTGAAGGATCGCACGGTTTTCATGGATTTCCGCACTGATCCGACGGAGAACGTATTCCCTATGGTAAAGGCCGGCAACGGTATTACCGAAATGCTGCTTGGCTCGGAAGATCTTTAACCAAACTTTGACAAATCTATTGTTTGCCAAGCCCGGCGGTTACCGCCACCGGGGGAGGGCAGCGAAAAGAGGAGTCTCATCCTATGAAACACATCATTGCAGTATTGCTGGAAAATGAGCCTGGCGCTCTATCGCGCGTCGTCGGTCTTTTCTCGGCGCGTGGCTATAACATCGAATCCCTCACAGTGGCGCCAACGGAGGACCCGAGTCTGTCACGCATGACCATTCAGACAACCGGGTCGGACGATGTCATCGAACAGATTACCAAGCACTTGAACCGGCTGATTGAAGTCGTGAAAGTGGTTGATTTGACAGAAGGCGCCTACATCGAACGCGAACTCATGATGGTGAAGGTTCGTGCTGTGGGCAAAGAGCGTGAAGAAATGAAGCGCATGGCTGATATTTTCAGAGGTCGCATCATTGATGTCACCGAGAAAAGTTACACCATCGAGTTGACCGGAGACCAGTCGAAGAACGACGCCTTTCTGGAGGCTATCGAGCGCGGTGCGATTCTGGAAACGGTTCGTACTGGCTCCAGTGGGGTTGGTCGCGGCGAGCGTATCTTGAGAGTTTGATTTTTTACAACGGAGAAAAAAATGAAGGTTTACTACGACAAAGACTGTGATCTGAGTCTCATCAAAGGCAAGACGGTTGCGATCATTGGTTACGGCAGCCAGGGTCACGCCCACGCGCAGAATTTGAACGACAGCGGCGTTAAGGTCGTGGTTGGCTTGCGCAAGGGCGGTGCCTCTTGGTCCAAGGTGGAAAAGGCTGGCCTCAAAGTGGCGGCGGTCGCCGATGCAGTCAAGTCGGCCGACGTCGTCATGATATTGCTGCCCGATGAGCAAATTGGCGCGGTTTATACCAACGATGTCGAGCCCAACATCAAGCACGGCGCCTCCCTGGTGTTCGCTCACGGTTTCAACGTTCACTACGGCTTGGTTGCACCCCGTGCAGATCTGGATGTCTGGATGGTAGCGCCCAAGGCGCCGGGCCATACGGTGCGCGGTACCTATGTCCAGGGTGGAGGCGTGCCGCACCTGATAGCCATTCATCAGGATAAGTCAGGCCGCACACGCGATCTTGCTTTGAGCTATGCCATGGCCAATGGGGGCGGCAAGGCGGGCATCATTGAAACCAACTTCCGCGAAGAAACCGAAACCGACCTGTTCGGTGAACAAGCTGTTTTATGCGGTGGTACGGTTGAATTGATCAAAGCCGGTTTTGAGACCTTGGTGGAAGCCGGCTATGCACCTGAAATGGCCTATTTTGAATGCCTGCACGAACTGAAATTGATTGTCGACATGATTTATGAAGGCGGCATTGCCAACATGAACTACTCCATTTCGAACAATGCCGAATATGGCGAGTACGTGACCGGTCCAAAGATCATTACCAGTGCCACCAAAGACGCCATGCGTCAGTGTCTGAAAGACATTCAAACCGGTGAATACGCCAAAAGCTTTATCCTGGAAAACAAGGCTGGAGCGCCCACTTTGCTGAGTCGTCGTCGTTTGACCTCGGAGCATCAGATAGAAAAAGTCGGCGAAACACTTCGCGCAATGATGCCGTGGATCAAGAAGAACAAACTTGTTGACCAGAGCCGCAACTGAGTCATTTGACTGAGTTGACAAAGGCCACTTCGGTGGCCTTTGTTACTATGCAGCGCTGGAGGCCAATTCTATGCATGAAGGAAATGAACCAGACTTTGCTGAGGGCGACGCTTTAGTGGTGAAAAAGCGCAGGAAAGGTATCTATATATTGCCCAACCTGTTCACACTGGCAGCTTTGTTTGGTGGGTTTTATGCCATTGTGATGGCGATTAATGGACGCTTCGACCTGGCGGCCGTCGGTGTCTTCTGCGCTATGGTGCTGGACAGTCTGGATGGACGCGTAGCCCGCATGACGAATACGCAAAGCGCCTTCGGCGAGCAAATGGATTCACTCTCGGACATGGTGTCTTTCGGTGCGGCGCCTGCGCTCATCGCTTATGTATGGGCGCTGCAGGGTTTGGGACGCTGGGGTTGGATAGCTGCTTTTGTGTATTGCGCTTGCGCGGCGTTGCGTCTGGCGAGATTTAACGTCAACACTGCTGTCGTCGACAAGCGCTACTTTCAGGGTTTGCCGTCCCCCGCCGCGGCCGCATTGGTTGCCGGATTCATCTGGCTGATGACGGATCTTGGCGTCAAGGGGCAGACAGTTGCATGGCTGATGTTTGCCCTGGCTTTGTACTCGGGTTTGACCATGGTGACCAATGTTCCGTTTTACAGCTTCAAAGATGTTCACATGAAAAAGAGCGTGCCTTTCGCCGTTATTGTGTTGATCGCACTGAGTATTGCCGTCATCAATATCGATCCTCCTATCGTCATGTTCGCTGTGTTTGTTGTTTACGGATTCAGTGGCTATGTCATTTACATCTGGCGCAAGGCCAAAGGGGTTCAGACCAGTGTCATCAGCACTTCAACTGACGAGCCCGACGAACGAGGACTGCACAGCTAATGGACAGGTTTAAACAAACCCGCATCGCTGTTCGTGCTTGACGATGATCCCAATAACTTGTGGTACATTGATGACATGAAACAAATTTTGCTGACGCTACTGCTATCGCCGGACGGGCGGAGACGGTAGCGCACGCGCTCACCAAATCCAAAAGCCCGCATGCAGCCGCAGCGGGCTTTTGGCGTTTTGGGTGTCTATATTTGGATTGCAGATTTTCAGGAACACAGGAGAAATCAGATGGCCGACAAATTGATTATTTTTGATACCACTTTGCGTGATGGCGAACAGTCGCCTGGTGCCTCCATGAACAAAGACGAAAAGCTGCGCATTGCACGCCAGCTCGAGC
>JANXLW010000427.1 GCA_025354965.1 Betaproteobacteria bacterium | reverse complement strand
TATTTCGCGTGCTTGAATCTCGATCTCGGTTGCCTGGCCCTGGCTGCCGCCTGAGGGCTGGTGAATCATGACTTTCGAATTGGGCAGTGAAAAGCGCTTGCCCTTGGCCCCGGCTGCCAACAGAAAGGCGCCCATGCTGGCCGCCATGCCAGTGCACAAAGTAGACACATCCGGCTTGATGAAGTTCATTGTGTCAAAAATTGCCATGCCTGCGCTGACCGAACCTCCCGGCGAGTTGATGTAGAAAGAAACATCCTTGTCAGGATTGTCGCTCTCCAGAAACAACAATTGCGCCACCACCAGATTGGCCACATAGTCGTTCACCGTGCCAACCAAAAAAATTACGCGTTCCTTGAGCAGTCGTGAATAAATGTCATAAGACCGCTCACCACGACCTGATTGCTCAATCACCATCGGCACCATGCCAAGGGCTTGAGTTTGCATTGCACCGAATCGCTCGTTCATATTGACTCCAATTAGACTGCTACTGTACCGAAAATATACGGCACAAAGGACATAGGGCTTGACTGCCAGACTACAAGGTCGGCACAAGCCCTATTGGCACCGCGCAGAAACTCCGCGACGGCGTCAGTTTTGAGCCATCAACTCATCAAAGGACATGTTTATTTCACTGACCCTGGCTTTACCGAGGACAAACTCAGTCACATTGCTTTCAATGACGATGGCTTCAATTTCAGCCATGCGGTCGTTGTCGCTGTAATACCAGCGCAGTATATCGGCCGGTTTTTCATAGCTAGCAGCCAATTCTTCGATGTGCGCCTTGATTTGCTCTGGCTTCGCCTGCAGATTGTTGGACCGGACCAGCTCAGCCACCACTAACCCAAGTCGTACACGACGTTCGGCCTGCGGGCGGAAGATTTCCTCCGGCAAGGGCGCTTTTTCGGCGTCCTTGATACCGCGCTGTTTGAGGTCGGCGCGAGCACCTTCCATCAGGCGCTTGACTTCCGCCTGTACACTGGTGTTGGGCAGATCCAATTCGGCCTTGGATACCAGCGCGTCCATCACCGCTTGCTTGTTGCGCGCCAACAGCCGGAACTTGACTTCGCGCTGCAGGTTCTTCTTGACGTCAGCGCGCAAACCCTCGACGCTAGCGTCGGCAATGCCAAGCGACTTGGCCAGCGCCTCGTTGACCTCGGGCAGATGGGCAGACTCCACCTTATGAAGAGTGACCATGAAGTCGGCCGTTTTGCCGGCCACGTCCTTGCCATGATAGTCAGCCGGGAAAGCCAACTGGAAAGTCTTGCTTTCACCCGCCTTCATGCCGCGTGTTGCTTCTTCAAATTCCTTGAGCATCTGACCATCACCCAGGATGAATTGAAAATTCTCCGCCTTGCCGCCGGAGAAGCTTTCACCGTCGATCTTGCCTTCAAAATCAACCACCACACGGTCGCCGTCTTGCGCAGCAGCATCTTGTGGGCGCTGTGCAAAGGTGCGACGCTGCTTGCGCAAAATGTCGAGCGTCTTGTCGATCGCGCCTTCGGTAACTTCGGCACTGACTTTTTTCACTTCAGCGCTCGCCAGATCTCCAATTTTGACTTCCGGATAGACCTCGAAAACTGCATCAAAAGCCATCTCGCCATCCGGCGAGGCGTCCTTCTCAGTGATTTGCGGTTGTCCCGCAACACGCAGCTTGGCTTCATTGGCAGCAACGGCGAAAGCTTCACCCACTTTGTCGTTCATAACTTCGTAATGAACCGAGTAGCCATAACGTTGCGTCACCACGTTCATGGGTACCTTGCCGGGGCGAAAACCGTCCATCTTGACGGTCCGGGCCAGCTTTTTCAAACGTGACTGAACTTCCGACTGAATCGTGCCGACGGGCAACGTCAGCGTCATTTTTCGCTCCAGCTTTTGCAGGGTTTCAACGGTAACAGTCATCGTAATTCTCCAAGATACATGGTGCGCGGGGCGGGACTCGAACCCGCACAGTATTGCTACCGTCAGGACCTAAACCTGGTGCGTCTACCAATTTCGCCACCCGCGCAAAAACAAAAGGGGCGGCCTCCAGGACCACCCCGCTCAATCGGTCAGCCGATGATTTTAACCTGCTGGCGGTACCTCCCGCTTGACCCGGAACCACGCCGCATACATGGCCGGCAGGGCAAGCAGCGTCAGAACAGTAGCCACAATCAGACCTCCCATGATGGAAATTGCCATCGGCCCCCAAAAAACCGAGCGCGAAAGCGGAATCATTGCCAGCACAGCGGCCGCAGCGGTCAACACAATCGGGCGCAACCGCCGCACTGCCGACTCGACGATGGCATCCCAGGCAGCAATTCCATTTGCCCGGTCCTGCTCGATTTGATCAATCAGGATCACCGAATTGCGCTGAATCATGCCCATCAGGGCAATCACTCCCAGCAAGGCGACGAAGCCGAACGGTCGCCCCGACACCAGCAAGGCCATGGCAACACCGGCGATGCCTAGCGGGCCGGTCAAGAACACCAGCATGGCGCGACTAAAACTATGCAGCTGCAACATCAAGAGGGTGAATGTGACGAACAACATGATGGGTATGCCAGCTGCAATCGAGTCCGATCCCTTGCTACTTTCTTCGACCGCTCCGGCTACCTCGATGCGGTAATTCAGCCAGCCATTGCGTTTCCATGACGCCTCCAGGGCGCGCAATGTTGGCAATAGCTCGTCTGTCACGGTGGCACCTTGCAAACCCTCAATGATGTCGCCCTGGACTGTGATGGCGTAATCACGGTTTTCGCGCCACAGTACACCCGGTTCCCATTCAAACACAGGTTTGGCAATCTGCAGCAGCGGGATTGACTTGCCGCTGGCCGTCGGCAGGTAGGCATTGCCTATATCGGAAATGGCGTTGCGTTCCTCATACGGC
>JANXLW010000416.1 GCA_025354965.1 Betaproteobacteria bacterium | reverse complement strand
GATTTCGCTGCACGGACCGCAGGGGCCGGTGTCGGCCATCATCCAGAAGTTGTCGGATGCGTAGCGGGCACCCTTGTTGTCACCGATGCGCACGACGCGCTCGGGCGGCAGGCCGATCTCCTTGGTCCATATGTCGTAGGCCTCGTCGTCTTCCATGTAGACCGTGGCCCACAGCTTGTCGGCCGGCAACTGGTAGACCTGCGTCAACAGTTCCCAAGCCCATTTGAGCGACTCGCGTTTGAAGTAGTCGCCAAAACTCCAGTTGCCCAGCATTTCGAAGAAGGTGTGATGGCGCGCGGTGTAGCCGACGTTTTCCAGGTCGTTGTGTTTGCCACCGGCGCGCAGGCAGGCCTGTACCGACGCGGCCCGCACATAAGATCGCTTGTCGGTGCCCAGGAATACATCCTTGAACTGCACCATACCCGAGTTGGTGAACATCAGCGTCGGATCGTTGCCCGGCACCAGCGGGCTGCTGGCCACCACTGTGTGGCCCTTGGAGGCAAAAAAGTCAAGAAATATAGTGCGAATGTCGGCGACACTCATTACGGACGTGGTCATGGCAAGTTTTTCTTCGAACAGGGGTATCTCAACAATGTCGCGGCTTGGTGGCCAGGGGCGTTACCAGTCAGCGTGTCATTATCGCCGGTCCAATTGTCGGCGCGTGAAGCAAACGGCCAAGCCACCCCCAATCTGGCGGGCCGCGCTGTTATCCTGTCAGGGTAAACGGTTGTGGCAGCCCATCAATCATGCATCCATCCAACCCCTAGGAGAAGACCTTGAACCGAGACATCCATGGCCTTTGGCCCGCCTTGCTGACGCCAGTGGGCGCCAGCGGTGAAATTGACCCGGAGCGCGCCGTGTCCCATACCCGGCGCATGCTTGACGCTGGCTGCGATGGTGTAACCCTGTTTGGCACGACCGGCGAAGGACCGGCCTTCACCGTGACTGAGCGCAAAGCGCTGCTTGAAACCATGTTGAAAAATGGCATCCGCGCCGACCAGATCATCGTGACCATCACCGCACTGGCGCTGGGCGATGCCATCGAACTGGGCCGCCATGCCGCCAGGCTGGGTGTGCACCGGCAGATGTTGATGCCACCGTTTTATTTCAACCAGCCGCGTGACGCAGGCATTGTTGAAGCAGTCTCACAAGTGGTTCGCGGCATCGATGCTAACGACCTCCGGCTGCTGCTCTACCACTTCCCGGTTATCAGCTCTCTCGACATTTCTCACGCGGCGATTGCTGAACTGGTGCGGCGTCACCCCAACCAGTTGGCAGGCGTCAAAGACAGCAGCGGTGACCAGGCCCATTCACTGGCGTTGACAAAAGCATTTCCGGCACTGGCCATTCTGGTCGGAATCGAGCCGGATGTCGCAGCAGTGATGCTGGCTGGTGGTTCAGGCTCCATCAGCGGACTGGCCAATATTGCCCCGCGATTGGTGCGCCGCCTGATCGATGCGCCAGCCAATGTGTCGAAAACAGACCTGCACTTGATGACGTCCCTTCTGGCGTTGCTTGGCGTCCGCCCTGACATGCCGTTTGTTGGCGTTTACAAGGCACTACTGGCAGAACAAAGTGGCGATGACTTCTGGCTTTCCATGCGCGCACCACTCAGTCCTCTGGACCAGGCCGAAGAGCAGGCAGTTCGACAGGGTTACCGCGCCATCGGTGAACTACTCAAAACCATTTAAACCAGGCAAGGGACAAAAGCCATGATCTGCCAACCAAGCCTTCGCCGCCGCACGCTGTTGGGCGCCACTGCAACTTTGGGCCTGATGGCGCTGCCGGGCCTGGCCCAGACCAAGACGGTGTTGCGCATCTCCACCCCGGCCGTGCCCGATGACTGGCACGCCAGGATGTGGACCATCTTCAAGGACTCGTTGGAGAGAAGCGCACCGGGCGAGTTCGATGTCCAGATCAACCTCAATGCCTCGCTTTTCAAGCAAGGCACCGAACCCGCCGCCATGGCGCGTGGCAACCTGGAACTTGGCTCGATCTCGGCCTTTGACATTGCCAAGCTGGTGCCCGAGTTTTCTGTCTTCACGGCCGGCTACGTGATCCGTGACCCAGCGCAGCAACAGCGCGTTTTCAATGGCCGGATCGGCGCAGAATTGTTCAAAACAGTGTCGGAGAAAATGGATGTCACTCCGCTGGCTACCGTTTACCTTGGCACCCGGCAGCTCAACCTGCGCGATGTCAGAAGCGTCAGGACCCCGGCTGACCTTAAAGGCGTCAAGCTGCGCATGCCGGGCTCCAGGGAATGGCTGTTCCTGGGCGAGGCACTGGGCGCCACTGCCACGCCGCTGGCCTTCGGCGAGGTTTACTTGGGTCTGAAGACCGGCACCATTGACGCTCAGGACAACCCGCTGCCCTCGGTGCGCGCCGCCAAGTTCTATGAAGTCACCAAACAGATCGTGCTGACCAG
>JANXLW010000364.1 GCA_025354965.1 Betaproteobacteria bacterium | reverse complement strand
AATCCGTCCGCAGAACTCACAGACTTCATAATTGAGGGTTTACATGTACGCGGTCATAAAAACCGGCGGCAAACAATACAAGGTTGCTGCCGGAGAAAAAATTAAAGTAGAACAGATTGCTGCGGACGTAGGCCAAGAGATTGTGTTCAACGAGGTTCTGGCAGTCGGCAACGGCGCAGATCTGAAGGTGGGTACTCCCTTGGTGTCCGGCGCAACGGTGAGTGTCACCGTTCTAGCACACGGCAAGCACGACAAGGTCAGCATTTTCAAAATGCGCCGTCGTAAGCATTACCAGAAACGTCAAGGGCATCGTCAACAGTTCACCGAGCTGCTGATTGGTGCGATTGTTTCTTAAGAGGTAAGAGTCATGGCACAGAAAAAAGGCGGCGGCTCTACGCGAAACGGGCGCGATTCCAAGCCCAAAATGCTCGGTGTGAAGAAATTCGGTGGTGAACTGATCAGCGCTGGCGCGATCATTGTTCGGCAACGTGGCACCAAGTTCCATCCCGGCACCAATGTCGGCATCGGTAAGGATCACACCTTGTTTGCGCTGGTTAATGGTCACGTGACATTTGCCACCAAGGGTGCAGCGAACAAGCAGACGGTGAGTATTACCTCAGCTTAATTTGCTGGTTACTCCCAATTGAAACCCTGCGCACTGCGCGGGGTTTTTCGTTTATAAAGCCTGAAATCATGAAGTTCGTTGACGAAGCCTATATCGACATCTCTGCCGGAGATGGCGGCGCCGGTTGTGTCTCGTTTCGGCATGAAAAATACAAAGAGTTTGGCGGCCCCAATGGCGGCGATGGGGGTCGTGGTGGCCACGTCTTTGCGGTCGCCGATCCCAACCTCAATACGCTGGTGGATTTTCGCTTTTCCAGGCGGCACGACGCCAAACGTGGTGAGCATGGCATGGGCTCCGACATGTTTGGTGCGGCCGGCGACGACATCACCCTGAAAATGCCGGTGGGCACCATCATCACCGACGCTGAAACCGGCGATGTGTTATTTGAATTGTTGAACCCTGGCGAAGTGATCACCATTGCCAAAGGGGGTGACGGCGGCTTTGGAAATTTGCGTTTCAAGAGTGCCATCAACCGCGCACCGCGGCAAAAAACGCCAGGCTGGCCAGGTGAAAAACGCAATCTCAAACTTGAGCTAAAGGTGCTGGCTGATGTCGGTTTGCTGGGCATGCCCAACGCTGGTAAGTCCACATTGATCTCTGCCATCTCCAATGCCAGGCCGCGCATCGCGGACTATCCTTTTACGACATTGCATCCGAATTTGGGTGTCGTGCGTGTCGGTCCCGAGCAGAGTTTTGTGGTGGCCGATTTACCGGGGTTGATTGAGGGTGCGTCCGAGGGTGCCGGTTTGGGCCATCTTTTCCTGCGCCATTTGCAGCGCACGCGATTGCTGCTGCATGTGATTGACATGGCACCTTTTGATGAGGCGGTCGATATCGTTGCACAAGCCAAGGCAATTGTGAACGAACTCAAGAAATACGATCCGGCGCTGCATGCCAAACCGCGCTGGCTGGTTCTCAATAAGCTTGACATGATCCCGTTGGAACAACGTGCGGCGTTGGTCAAAGATTTTGTGAAACGACTCAAGTTCAAAGGCCCGGTATTTGAGATCTCGGCGTTGACACGTGAAGGCTGCGAAGCCTTGATCAAAATCATCTACCAGCATGTCAAGGCGCAACAGAAGGCCGAGCAAACCCCCGAGGCTATTGATCCTCGTTTTGCGCCTGATTCCGAATAGCGCGTATATGCTGGAAACTGCTTCGTTTGTGCTGCGTGATGCAAGACGCATCGTTGTCAAAGTGGGCTCCAGCCTGGTGACCAATGAGGGGCGCGGACTGGACGAGACGGCGATCGGCGAATGGTGTCGCCAACTGTCACTGTTGGTGCGTGACAAGCGTGAAGTCATCATGGTGTCCAGCGGTGCCATTGCGGAGGGCATGAAGCGCCTGGGCTGGACCAGTCGTCCGCACGCAATCCATGAATTGCAGGCGGCGGCCGCTGTCGGTCAGATGGGTTTGGCACAGATGTACGAAACCAAGCTGCGTGAAAACGGTTTGGGCAGCGCGCAGGTGCTACTGACCCACGCCGATCTGGCTGATCGTGAGCGCTACCTCAATGCACGCTCCACCCTTCTGACTTTGCTCAAACTGGGTGTGATTCCGGTGATCAATGAGAACGACACCGTGGTCAACGATGAAATCAAGTTTGGTGATAACGATACCCTTGGCGCATTGGTCGCCAATCTGGTTGAGGCCGATGCACTGGTAATTTTGACCGATCAAAAAGGGCTTTACAGCGCTGATCCGCGCAAGCATCCTGCGGCACAGTTTGTCCATCAGGCCAAAGCCGGTGATCCGGCGCTGGAGGCGATGGCGGGTGGCGCGGGCTCCAGTCTGGGACGTGGTGGCATGATCACCAAAATTCTGGCTGCCAAGCGGGCCGCCGGCTCGGGCGCTTCAACGGTAATAGCGTGGGGGCGTGAGCCCAATGCTCTGGTGCGGTTAACCCAGGGAGAGTCGATTGGAACGCTGTTGGTGGCACAAACACTCAAAAATCAGGCGCGCAAACAATGGATTGCCGACCACCTTCAACTGCGTGGCTCGGTCACCGTGGATGCTGGCGCCGTAGCGAAGTTGCGCGGCGAGGGCAAAAGCCTGTTGCCCATCGGCATGACGGCGGTGGATGGAGATTTTTCACGCGGCGACGTGATCGCTATCCGTGATGCAAGCGGCATCGAGATGGCACGTGGGTTGGCCAACTATGCGAGTGCCGAGGCGCGCCTCATTTGCCGCAAACCATCAAGCGAATTTGAAAAACTGTTGGGTTATGTCGCCGAGGCGGAAATGGTGCACCGGGACAATCTGGTGCTGACCCGTTGATACCTCAAGTCTTTCAAGCTGAGATCCAGGCGTGCGCATTTCAGGCGCTGTCAGTTGGCTCTGTCTTGTCGGTGCAGTGGTCTGTTTGCGGATCGGGTAGGCAGCTAGTCCCTGGTGGAGGTACCCAGGCAGTTGCCGGTTGCGCGTCTTGCAGCATGTCTTGATCCATCGGACGCATGCCCTGGCGCAAGAACCGGTTTCTGTGTTCGTTTCTCGGCAAATAGCGGGCCAACTCGGTCAGCGCCAATTCATAAACGCCACGCTTGAACTCGACTACTGCGTCAAGTGGCACCCAGTAGTCGTTCCTGCGCCAGGCATCAAACTCAGGATGATCGGTGGCGCGTAAATTCAAATCCCAATCGTGGCCTACCAGCTGCAGCAAAAACCAGATCTGTTTCTGGCCTTTGTAATGGCCGCGCGCGTCGCGGCGGATGTATCTGTCCGGCACCTCGTAGCGCAACCAGTCTCGCGTGCGGGCAACAATGCGAATGTGCTCTCGATAGAGCCCCACTTCCTCGTGCAGTTCGCGAACCATGGCCTGCTCGGGGGTTTCACCCCGATCAATGCCACCCTGCGGAAACTGCCAGGAGTGGGTACGAATTCGCTTGCCCCAGAACACCTGATTTTTCTGGTTGAGCAGGACGATGCCGACGTTGGGCCTAAAGCCGTCGCGGTCAAGCATAATCAAACCCCAATTCTTAAACTGCTTCCATTATGCACAGCAAGCGCCGCGCATCAAGGGGCGTAGCCCTTAGTTATTTCCCGGATATCTGCCATGAAAGCCT
This sequence comes from Betaproteobacteria bacterium, assembly GCA_025354965.1. GTDB lineage: Bacteria > Pseudomonadota > Gammaproteobacteria > Burkholderiales > Burkholderiaceae_C > Rhodoferax. The sequence goes on along the minus strand of JANXLW010000364.1, from coordinate 240 downwards.
CTCAATTCTTTATTTCCACCCTCAAGGAAGCGCCAGCGGACGCCGAGGTGGTGAGCCACAAGCTGATGATGCGCGCCGGCATGATCAAAAAGCTCGGCGCCGGCATATACAGCCTGATGCCGATGGGCCTGCGCGTTGTGCGCAAGGTGGAGCAAATCGTGCGTGAAGAGATGAACCGCGCAGGTGCGGTGGAGCTGAGCATGCCGGTGGTGCAACCCGCCGAACTCTGGGCTGAGACCG
>JANXLW010000349.1 GCA_025354965.1 Betaproteobacteria bacterium | reverse complement strand
TGCGTGGCTCATTTGCTGTCCTTCATCCGCTTCGAGCGGCTACGTGCGTACATGAACGGTGCCACCAGTGCCACCACGGTCAGCAGCAACACAATGGAGCCGGCCGAGGCCAGGGCAATATTGGCGCGACCAAACAGATGGTCCATGATGAACTTGGCAGGCACCTCACTGGCGGTACCAGGTCCGCCCTGCGTCATCGACACCACCGAGTCAAACAATTTGACCACCGCAGTGAACAGCAGAACAAACACGGTGGCGATGGACGGCCCCAGCATGGGCAGCACGATGGAAATATAGACGCGCCAGGTCGGAATACCGTCCAGCCGTGCCGCCTTCCATATCTCCTCGTCAATGCCGCGCAGCCCCGATAGCAGCAAGGCCATCACCAGACCCGAAGCCTGCCAGACGGTGGCAATCACAATGGTGTACATCACCTTGTCCTGATCGATGATCCAGTCGAAAGTGAAGTCGTCAAAGCCCATCTGGCGCAACGCCTGTTGTATGCCGTTACCCGGATTGAGCAACCACTGCCACACCAGCCCGGTGGCGACAAAAGACATGGCGTAGGGGTAAAGAAAAACGGTGCGCAGCGCGCCTTCCCCGGTCACCTTCTGGTCAATAAAAACTGCCAGCAGAAACCCGATCACCATGCACGCCGCGATAAACAGCACCCCATACAGTGCCAGGTTTTGCAGCGACAGCAGCCAGCGGTCGTTGTCAAATAACCGCTCGTACTGGGCCAGACCGACATACTCATCCGAAGGAAAAGTACGGGAGTTGGTGAACGACACTTTCAACGACCACAGCACCGTACCCAGGTAGGCCACCAGCACAGTGGCAACCATCGGCAGCAAGGCGCCCCAAGACACCAACTGGCGCAGCAACTGTTTGGGCTTGAGGGTCATGATGGTGTGCAGAGCAACATTACTTCTTCAGGGCTGAAGCAATGTCCTTCTGGACTTTTTCGACTGCAACGTTCTTGTTCCAGTAGGCTGTCAGAATATCCGACAGCGAACCGTTTTGGTCCGGGTTCAGATAGACCTCGCCGTTACCCAACTGGCGTGACTTGTCTTTCATGATGGCCAACCCCTGCTGGGCACAGATGTCCATTCTGGACGAGTCGACATCGGTACGAACCGGGATGGAGCCTTTTTTGTTGCTGAAATCGACTTGCGTGGCGGGCGCCAGCATCACCGTCGCGAGTATTTTTTGCGCCTTGATCGCCTCTGCGTTACTGGTCTTGGGAAACACAAACACATCGCCCTGAATGATGTAGGGCGACTTCGGGCCAAAGCCTGCGATGCAACCGTAATCCTGGCCCGGCAACTGCTTGGCCAGTGCGAACTCGCCCTTGGCCCAATCACCCATGATCTGCACGCCTGCCTTGCCGGTAATCAGCAGCGCGGTGGCGTCGTTCCAGTTGCGCCCGGGCGCACTTTTGTCCACATAGGATTGCAGCCGCTTGAATGTCAACAACACGTTCTTGAACGCGTCGCCCTGGATCGCCTTGGGATCGCGATCACGCAACACCTTCAGGTACAAGTCGGCACCGCCGACGTTGGCCAGCACAGCGGTGAACACGATGTTTTCCTGCCAGGGTTGACCACCATGCGCCAGCGGTATCAGCCCGGCCGCCTTCAGCTTGTCCAGCACGGCAAAGAGTTCGTCAAAGGTTTTGGGCTCCGCCGCAATGCCGACTTTCTTGAATGCCGCCTTCGAATACCAGAACCAGGTCGGCATGTGAATGTTGACCGGCGCCGCGTAGAAGTGGCCCTTGACCCGCACCACGTTGAGTACCGGCTCCGGCAAGAACTTGTCCCAGCCGTCCCGCAGCGCCACGTCGTCCACATTGTTCAGCATGCCCTGTTCGACCAGGTCGAGAAACTGCTTGGACGTATTGAACTGGGCAGCGGTCGGCGGATTGCCGCCCACGATGCGGTTCACCGCCACCGAGCGGGCCTGCTCGCCAATGGCGATAGCCGTATCTACCCAAACGCCACCGGTGGCGTTGTAGGCTTCGGAGAAAGTCTTGACGGCGGCCGACTCGCCACCCGAAGTCCACCAGTGAATCACTTCAGCCCGGGGTCCGGCGGCCTGCACCGCGGCGGACAGCGCAAAGAGTGGGATTAACGCCAGTCGTTTAAGGTTCAACATCACAGATCTCCTCGCAGGAACTCGCCATACCATTGGCCACTGAGCTTGAGACGACGCTGCTGTGTGGCGAAATCAACATGTGTCAAACCAAAGCGGCGCAGGTAGCCCTCGGCCCACTCAAAATTGTCCAGCAGACTCCAGGCGAAGTAACCTTTGATTGGAATTCCCAGCGCCACAATTTCACGCAAGGCCAGCAGATGCCGCTGCAAATAGCGGCGCCGCTCCAGGTCTTCAATGTTTCCGTCAGGCGTAACAACATCATGGTAGGTCGAGCCATTCTCGGTCAGGTAAATCTCTGTCGGTCGGTAATCCCTGGCCACACGGTTGAGCAATGTGATCATGCCCCTGGGTGACACCTCCCAGCCAAAGGCGGTGCGTTCCACATTGCCGGGCTCGACCACCCGTGTTGACATCACGCCCGCACCCGGTGCATCGGCCACAATTTCAGGAAAATAGTAATTGACGCCCAGAAAATCGGTCGGGGTGGCGATGGTTTGCATATCGCCCGCCTGCACCACCGGCGCGTTGTCGCCCAGAATGGCCCAGATATCTGCCGGATAACCACGGCCATGCAGCGGGTCAAGAAACCAGCGATTGCGCAAACCATCGTGGCGCACTGTCGCCGCCACGTCCTGCGCACTGTCTGACGCCGGTTTGAGCGGATGCAGGCTCAGCGCCGCGCCGACCCTGACAGCGGGCACATTGCGCCGAAGCACCGGTATCGCCAAGCCGTGCGACACCAGCACGTTGTGGCACACCTGCAATGCGGTCTTGAAACTCTTCAGACCGGGCGCGTGGGCACCTTCAAAATTGCCATTGAAAGCAGTACACCAGGGCTCGTTGTGCGTGATCCAGTTTTTGATGCGGTCACCCAGATGGCGGCTCACCACATCGGTGTACTCGACAAAAGCGTCAACGGTGTCACGATTCGCCCAGCCACCCTGATCCTGCAAGGCTTGCGGCAAATCCCAGTGATACAAGGTGACCCAGGGCTCCAGACCGCGCTCCAGCATGCCGTCCACCAGACGCGAGTAAAAATCGAGTCCTTTTTGATTGGGCACACGGCCCCGCCCGCTGGCAAAGATTCTGGGCCAGGCAATGGAAAACCGGTAGGCGTTGGTACCAAGACTGCGCGCAATATCAAGATCTTCTGGCCAGCGATGGTAGTGGTCACAAGCCACGGCGCCGCTGGAACCGTCCCGAATATGACCCGGCGTCGCGCAGAAGCGGTCCCAGATCGACTCGCCGCGTCCGTCCTGATGGACTGCACCTTCTATCTGATACGAGGACGTCGAACAGCCCCAACGGAAGTCAGGCGCAAAGTCGTTGCGCTTGAGAATCGGAAATTCGTCAGTGCCAGTGTTTTTCATATTTCTATCAATACAGTGTCCAACCCGTTGGAAAGCATTCCAATTTTAGCGACAAGGAACTCACCATCACATCCGTAGCTACCCTTAGTTTTGTAAAGTCAGCTTTTCGCCGGAACTACTTTCTTGCGCGAAGCCGCCTTCGGTACTGCTGCCACCGGCGCCATCACCACCGAGGCACGCCAGGTCACACTGACCGGAAACTTTCGCAGCACCGGCTGTGTCTCGTCATAGCAGCGATTGAGCAACCAGCGCAGACCGTTCAATGTGATATCGCGCCAGGGAATGTGCACCGATGTAAGCTGCGGCGCCGAGTACTCGGCGCTGTGCGTATCGTCGTAACCCAGCACCGAAATGGTTTCGGGTACCGACCGACCGGCCTGCTGAAAATACGACAAGGCGCCCACTGCCATTTCGTCATTGGCGCAAAAGAGCGCCGTGAATGGGTGTGCCGACGCCAACAACGAGCTCGCTGCCGCCCAGCCGCTTTCGGGTGAGAAGTCGCCTTCGCCGCTCCAGACCTGACTGGTTTCAATTCCGTTGCGCTTGAGCTCACGCATGAAACCGGAAATCCGCGCCACATTGTCAGGCGAGGTGGTCGGACCGACGATCACTGCAAATTTGCGGTGCTGCATCTTCAACAAGGCTTGTGCCGCCAGCACCCCGCCTCGTGTGTGGTCGGCGGTGAAACACTGGTCGGCGATGCTGCTGAAACTATGATTCAAAACCACCAGTTTGCTGCGCTTGGGACCCAACGCATCAATGTCTTCGTCGCGCAAGGCATTGCTCATCACCACCAGTCCATCGCAGCCGCGTTCAATCAGAAATTCAATGCCCTCGATCGCCTGCTGCCGTGCATCGCCGTCACCGCAGCCAAAGGCCACCACCATATGGCGGCCTGTGACACGCAGCTCGGTATCGATGGCGCCGAGTATGGGTGTGTAAAACGTCCCCTTGAGCATCGGGATATAGACACCAATCATCTGGGACGACCCCGACAACAGGGAACGTGCTGCATGAGAGGGACGAAACTCCAGTTCGGCAATCGCCTTGCGCACGCGCTCGGCCGTCACTGCCGCCACCGAGCCGCGGCCGCTGACCACGCGTGACGCTGTTCCTACCCCGACGCCAGCCACGCGGGCGACGTCCTTGATTGTGGCCATTGAGTAATTTTTCCCTAGTTGGAACCGGCCCCGACGTCAGGGCAGGTCGGGGCATCCGCATCCCTGGCGGCGTCGGAAACGATCTCGATATTGGCAAACGCCGCCGCAAATGGCTGGGACGTTAACACACTGAAGGGCACGTTCACACTGGCAAAATCCGCCACCTTGAGGGCAAAGCAGGCGAGCGGGATTTTGACTTTGTGCCGACTGTTCAAGGCCCACTTGCTTAGCAAGGGTCCGAGCTCCACCTCGCTACGGCACGAATCGCCGCACTCCATAGCCAGTCGCACGCGCCCCAGCGGCGCCTGCAAGATGACCATATCGAATTGCAACAGCGCCCGCTTGCGGGCATAAAAATTCAGATCCACCGGTCGCGAAGTACGGGCAAAAAATTTGGCCGCACCACCCAGCCAACGCACCAGTTTGGCATCTTGCTGCGTGTTGATTTGTGTGGTCTGCACTCGAATCGAGGGTCGCTCAGGCGGCAGGCTCAGCGTGGCATTCAGATCGGCACCCACTTTCTCGCTGATCCAGTTGTTGGCCTCGGCGGCGACGTGCAGCGCATAGGGCGCGCGATCCGACTGGTTGAAGATGGGCACAACAGTGGCATGTTCACAGCCACCCTGTGACAACGCAACTTCCAGCTCGCCAACCGTCACCTTGCTGCCGTAGCTCAAACCATAACCCAGTGCAAACAGCGGCGCATAACCGGGCTCACCCATGTGCAGTGCAGTCTGACAAACTGCCTTCGGCCACGAAAACGAAAGGCGACCCGAGAAGTCATGATCGATACCGCCACTGGCATTGCGAAACAACACATCAGCCACCCCTTTGCCCTCGGTACCCGGCAACCAGGCCACCACAAAGGCATCAGACAGATTGAGCAAATCATTGGCATAAACCGGGCGGCCCGACAGCAGCAGCGTAATCAGCGGCTTGCCCTTGCCGGCCACGGCCTGCAACACACTCAAATCTTCCGGGTAACGACCGCTGTGACGCAAGCTGTCCGATGCCGCAATGTCGCCGTTGCCCTCGGCGTAAGGCGTCTCGCCGATGACGGCAATCACCGCGTCAAAGTGACTGACATCGACCCCCCGGGCGGTTTCACTGAACACCACATTGGCACCACCTGCTGCTTGCCGGATACCGTCCAGAATCGAGTCGGCCAGCGGGAAGTTGCTGTTGGGGTTGTCGGTGCCCTGCCAGCCCAGCGTCCAGCCACCGGTCTGGTTTTGCAGGCTGTTGGCGGATTTCCCCACCACCAGTATTTTGTTGCCACGCGGCAGTGGCAACACCGCGCCGTTATTCTTCAGCAACACCAGCGATTGACGCACCGCCTGGCGCGCCAGCGCATGTGCCTGCAAAGCCTCCGGCTTGCCGGCGTAACGGCCTTGCGAGGGTTTTTTGCCAAACATCCCGGCGCGCAGCTTGACCCGCAATATGCGTGATACCGCATCGTCAACACGTGCCATCGGGATCTCCCCGGCCTGCACTTGCACGATCGTGTTGGCAATGAAGGCACGCCAGTTGTCGGGCACCATCACCATGTCGATGCCGGCGTTGATGGCCTGCGCACAACTGGACTGCGTGCAGCCGGGAAGCTGGGCATGGCCATTCCAGTCGGACACGACGAATCCATCAAAGCCCATCTTCTGCTTGAGCACTTCGGTCAGCAGCGTCTGGCTACCGTGCATCTTGCCGTAATTGATGCCCGCCGCCACGTCGTTCCAACTGCTAAAGGATGCCATCACGGTTTGAACACCGGCCGCCAGCGCACCGTAATAGCCTTGCGCATGAACGTTGATCATCTCGAGCTTGCTGCTTTTGGTAACGCCTTGATCCTTGCCCATGTCAGTACCGCCATCGCCAATGAAATGCTTGGCCGTAGCCACCACATTGCCATCGTCTGAAAAACTTCCCTGCAGCCCGTTAACGTAGGCTTCGGCGTAGGCCTTGACCAGACTGGCGTCCTCCGAAAAACTCTCGTAGGTTCGACCCCAGCGCACATCCTGCACCACCGCCAGGGTAGGACCAAAAACCCAGTTGATGCCGGTGGCGCGCACTTGTCGCCCGACCACGGCGCCGATACGCCCAACCAGTGCCGGATCATGTGCCGCACCCAAACCGATGTTGTGCGGAAACAGAGTGGCACCGTGCGCGTTGCCATGCCCATGAATGGCGTCGGTGCCCCAGATCACCGGCACCCGCACCAACATGTCAGTGGCCATCGACGCGTCGTAATACTGATCCGCCAGGCTGACCCAGTCAGAGATGGCGGCCAGCTTGTTGCCGTTGGGCCAGTAGCCGCCGCCATTGAGCACCGAGCCAATGTAGTACTGGGTCACCTCGGCCGGCGTCACACTCTTGATTTCGGGCTGCGTCATCTGGCCGATTTTTTGCGGCAGGGTCATGCCTGAGAGGATGCGCGCCACTTCGGCCTCGATCCTGGCGTTCTTGGGGATGGCACTGGTGATTTGTGGCCAGTCGGTGAGTGCCGCAGCAACGCAGTTAGTCAATCCGAACCCCAGCGAAAAGAATAGACAAATTTGTGCCGCAGTCATTCGGAAGACTATTCTTCAGATAAAAATAGCCCTGCCGACAGACAATCGGCAGGGTTATATAGGACTCTACAGCGGGTTTACAGCTTGTAGGTCAGGCCGAACATCACCTGGCGACCAAACTTGTTGTATTCAAGTGGCAAGCCGGGTCCCTGGGTAGTCTCATAGGCCGCATCTGTCAGGTTGTTAACCTGTAGCAGTATTCCCAAGCCCTTGTACTGACCGGATTCAAAGTTGTACCCGATCTGCAAATCAACCTGATCGTCCGCCTTGGTCGTGGTGTAGGATTTGTTGGCAAAAAGACCGGTAATCTCAGCCGTGAAAGCCGACCGGTGACGGTTGCTGATGCGCGTAGAAAAACCTGACTTTTCATAATACAGCGTCAAGTTGGTGACCTGTCCTGACAATCCGGGCAGTGGGCTGGCGGGTTGGGCAGGTCCGTTGGGCATGATGCCGCTGCTAGTGCTGGAGCCGCTGGCAATCACACCAAAACCGTCCAGCATTGGCGACAACAAATTGCCTTCCAGAGAAGCGCTCAACTCGATACCATGAACGCTACCGCCTTCGCCATTTACTGGTCGCGTGAAGGTGCCAAAATTGGACGATGGTGCAATACCAGTTTGATTCGGGAAGCCAGTATAGTCAACGGTCGTGACCTCGTTGTAGATGTAGGTTTTGAGTTTCTTGCTAAATGCAGCCGCTGCCACATAGCTGCGTTTGCCAAAGTACTTCTCGAACGACAAATCCAGTGAGTCGGCAACCCATGGCTTCAACTCGGGGTTACCCCCTGAGCCTTCCCATATATAGGTGTGCACGCCTGGGTGGTTAACCGGGTCAAGAACACCCTTATCCGACAGTCCGGCAGAATTGAACGCTCGCATGTCATCCATGCGGGGGCGCGCCACCGTACGTGCCAAACCAAAACGCAGGTACTTGTCGCCACTAAGATCAGCCGTCAGGTTCAGACTCGGCAGCATATCGGTATAGCTGGTACCTCGAGTAACCGGTTTGGCAACCGGTCCAGCGGCCTCCTTGGACACGTCATAGCCATCCGCACTTTGATCAGCATGAACCATCTGCAAGCCCAGGTTGCCACGCACTGGTATCTTGGCCACATCGGTGTCAATACCCAGCTTGGCAAAGCCGGTGGTGACATTTTCGTGCACTGCCCAACGCCGGCCGAAAGTGGCATCGTCAATATTGGCCAGGTAAGTGGTGTACTTGTTCAGTGCCCCTTGCAGGTTATAGGACAACAAACTGGGCAAACCGGCAAAGGACAGGTTGGCCGGTGCATTCAGCAGATCAGCCGAGATGGTTGCCGGTGTTCCCCCTGGCAGCTTGAAAAAGTTTTCTGTGTATTCACGCGCCTTGTTGCGCGTTGAGTAATTCACCCCGCCGTTGAAACTACTGAACAATCCGTCCAGATCACGCTTGCCTTCAAGGCGCAGGGAAGTCAGGTCGTCCTTGATAGACGGATTCCATGAACCGCCCACACGACCCCAATGCTCAGCCAGCTTGAAGGCATTGGTGTCCGTGTAACTATTGGCAAAGCTGAAAGTCGGAAAAGCGCCGCCGTTTGGTATGTTGAAGGTGGTGACATCCGGGGTTGCCGACATTGCAAAAGCTTCAAGCTTGTGATCCTGACGATCAGCACTTGAATAGCTCAAATCGGCAATCGCGGTCCACTTGTCAAGCTTCAGCTCTGTATTCCAGCCAAGGGCAAACAGCTTGTCTTCACGATTGGTCAAATCTTCTTGCAGGATGATGCCATCCTTGTTCGTGCTGGTGAATGTTCCGCTGTTCACAATGCCGTTGGCGGCAGTCAAATTCTGATAGGTACCGTTCCAAGTGTTGAAACCGTCGTACAGCAAATAATCTTCAACTTTGCGCGTATTGAACTTGGAATAGTACAAATCCAACGTGCTGTGCAAATCCTTGTTCGGCTTGTACTCCAGCACCGCCATCAGGCCGTCACGCTTTTGTTCGCTTGAACGGGCTGCGATTTCAAAGCCGCCCAATCCTTGAGGTTTATCGGCGGTCGGTGAAAGATAGGACGTGGCGCCGCCATCCCACCACCAGGCTTTGTAATGCTTCTCCTGCATCGGAGAATCCAGATGGGCATAACCCAGGGCCAGACCCAGTGTGTTGTTGGCAAACTGATCGATGTAGGACAGGCTCAGGCGATTGCCCACTGCCGATACATCGGAATTGACGGAGCCATTCGAATTCTTTTCACCACGCACATTGACCGACACCTGCTTGCCCTTGAAATCCAGTGGACGTACAGTCTTCAGGTTAACTGTGCCTGACAAACCCTGGCCCATCAGCGACGCATCGGGGGTTTTATAGACGATGGCACCATTGATCAGTTCGGACGGATACTGGTCATATTCAACGCCGCGGTTATCACCGGTGCTCACCTGTTCGCGTCCGTTCAACAAGGTCGCCGCAAAGTCCGGAGACAAACCGCGGATAGAGATTACCTGGGCACGTCCATCGACACGCTGCGCAGCCAAACCCGGCAAGCGCGCCAGCGACTCCGCAATACTCACATCGGGTAATTTACCGATATCCTCCGCTGAAATTGCTTCCACGATGGAGTCAGAATTGCGCTTGACGGCAATCGAGCTCTCGATACTTGCCCGAATACCGGTGACTGTCACCGTATTCAGGTTGGCCGGGTCTTGTTGTGCGTAGGCTGCGCCCATCGCAAACAGCAAGGTCGAGCAGGCCGCTGCGACGGGGTTGATGCGCATTGCTGCGCGCTGTCGGACAGCTTTCTGGCTGCGCTGGGTAGCGGAAGTTTTCATTCAATGTCTCCTAGGGCTCGGTTTTGAAAAATGCTGCGACAACTATGTCAGCGCCATGACGAAGCAACGATTAATTTAGTTTGAAACGTACTGGAAACGTTTCCAGTGGAGGCACTTTAGCATCCGAAAAGTGACTTTCGCATCCGGGGATTCCCTAGGTTTTGCCGTTATTCTTAAAAATAAAGCTTGGAACCTTGCCCCGGTGAACCTACCGAAGTCCTGACGGAATAACACCACTTCCGACCGGGGATAGTGGTCTGGAAACAGACGCTTGTTTCGACTCCGATTGCCGACGTGGGCGACACGCTTACAGGTTCCAAAATGGGTTTGCGACGATCAGCGCGCCTTGAAAGGTTCTGGTGGCACGGCACTGTTCATCCACTTCATGACGCCTTGGTGCGGCTCGTAGGGCAGGCTGCCAAACTGCTTGAAGAGACTCTCGATCTCGGTCAGCGTTGCCTTGGAAAAATCAACCGCTGGCACCTTGGCGGCAACCGCATTGGTGACCAGTCCCCAGTTGCCATTGCCCTGGCCGCCGTTGTTGCTGACCAGCTTGTAGGACCAGGCGGCTGCGGCCCACCCAAACTTTGCATAGGCATCAAAACTGGCACGGGTAATCTGTCCGCCCAACTCATCGCTCATATCGGCCCAGGGCTGAAATTCACCGACGAAGAAGGCCGTGTTCAAGGCGGCCAAACGGGTGTTCCACTGGCAGCTACCGTCCCCCTTGGCGGCACACTGAAGCCAGTCGCGGTGCACCTCAACGCCAGGTTTGCCCCAGCCAAAGAAGCCCGGATAAAAGTGCATTTCAAAGGCGACGTTGTGCATTCCCTGCTCGCCAGGTTTTCCGTAGACATCGATGCCACGGTTATGGCCGGGCAGGATGATGACGTGGTTGGGGTCAACTGCGCGCACGCTGGTGTAAAGCTTCTTCATCACCGCAGCCATCTGGGTTTCCGTGGTACCCCACGGTTCATTGAGCAGGCTGTAGCCGGCAACGGCGGCGCGGTTCTTGTAACGGCTGGCCACCTGCTCCCACAACCAGGTGGTGCGGTCCTGGTACTCGGGCGTGCTCCAGTACAGATTTTTGTTGGCGCAGCCACTGTGGTGTTCCAGTCCCTGGCTGCCGACGGCACCGTGCAAGTCAAGAATGACATACAAGCCGCGTGCTTCGGCCTGATTGATGGCGTCATCCAGATAGTGCCAGGCATCGGCGCGCAGATGACGCGGGTTCTTTTCATCTTCCACCAGACTCCAGATGAAAGGCAGACGCACCAGATTCAGCCCAAAGCGGGGCAGCAGGTCCCAGTCGCGCGTGCTGATCCAGTTGTCGCGAAACAGCTTGATCAGGCGCTCGCGCTGGGCGTAGCCAAAGCGCTGGTCCAGTGTTGCTTCAAGCGTGCACTGGTCGTCCATTGCCTCGTTTCTTTGCCCCATCATCCAGAATTCGAGCATCAGCCAGTTGCCCAGATTGGCACCCTTCAGATTGACCTGGGCGCCGTCGGCCTTGACCCAATGCGTCCCCTGCGTGTGCAGCATCGGCAACTCTGCAGCGCCAGCGGCACCCAATCCGGCAAGCGCCAGCCACTGGATCAACACGAACACGATACGAAACATAGTTTTCTCCACAGATGGTTTGCCAGCTTTGGCAAAACCCCGATGCTAATCGCTGCGGACCAGGCGGACTACGACGAGGCTACACGACAAGGTTACAAGGTATGGGTGCGGTCACCCTGTGAGAAGCCAATGGCCTGCCATGGCTCACCCTTGTAAAAGCCGATAACCTTGAACAGCTCGCCCAT
>JANXLW010000347.1 GCA_025354965.1 Betaproteobacteria bacterium | reverse complement strand
TGAATGGTTAAACATGATCAGGTCAAACTTTTCGCCATCGTCATGATTGACAAGCTCCTGAATGCCTGATTTGTATACCTTGGCCCCATTTCTGTAGGCGATGTTCCCGGGAACAAAGGGGTCGATCCCTACCACTTTTCTGATGCCAAGATCAGCAATTTCGTGCAGCAATTCGCCTGTGCCACAGCCAACCTCGAGAATCGACATGTCCTGACGAAGTTGGATGTGATTCGAGAGATGGTTGACAGGACGAGGACGAGCGGTAGCTAGAAATTTCGCCATAAGCCCTGTGGAAAAATAATAGTGTCTGTTTCTGAGTCTTCTTTTGATCTGCCTTACACGCCCGGAAAAACTCTCAGGCTCTCTAAACTGGAAAGAATAATAAGAAGTAGGGTAATACCTGCTGTAATCGTCGAGTTTTTTTGGTTGATATGTGGTTTCGCAACAATGGCAGAAGACATACTTGAAGGGCCCGTCATGGCCATGCATCATCTCCATTGGTGAAAGTTCAGACAATGCACTGGTCCCACAAACCTCACAGCTTTCTTCCGAAAGGTTGGCAGGAAGCGTGTTGGAAACATTGCTCTCTATTGGGCGAGTGGTATTCATTTTTCTATCATGCTTTTGCATCCGGTCGATACGAATCAATTAAAAAATGAAAGGGTCTTTCTTTTTCCCAAACCATCCTTTCTTCATGATCGATTTTTTCCAGGTCCAGATTCTGTTTTTAAACTTAAAGGAAAAGTTTGCCTGATCTTCCGGAATCGGCTGCAAGTTGATGAACCCAGCGGTACCCAGTATTTTTCCGTTTGCGATTGAAGGATGTATCTCGCTCATGCGATGGTTGTAACTTGATGAGTGCTTCTCATCTTTTATAAAAACAGCAACAAAGTCGTTCCATTGGCTCATCCACTGAGCACTGATATAGGACTCAAGAAGTTGTGGGTGGAGACCGTTTCTTTTGGCCCACGTTATGAGGGCGCTGCCACTATCTGGATAAAACCGCCAGCAGTCGACCGGGTATCTGTGAAATGTTCCATTTGATGGAGCATTGAGATAGAAGAGGCCATGTGGCTTCAGTACTCGAAGGACCTCGATAAACACCAACCAAAACATTTCGGAATGTTCAAAAACAGAACTGCTCACCACCACGTCGACTGACTCGCTTTCGAAGGGTAGCGTGTAAGGGTCATCGAGAACCACGTCAACGCCTGGACCGGAAACGAAATCGACACCGATGTATTTCATGCTGGAAGGCAGTACTGACTTCAGCGACCCGTTCACGTTTTGTGAACCCAGATCTATCACCGTCCCCTTTTGAAGTTTGTCCAAATAGATAGCGGAAAAAAAAGAGGCGTTTTGAAGTGCGGTTGCGTGCATGTTGGGTTACCTGAGATAGATCTTTCGATTTTAGAAATTGTCTTGCAATTTGAAGGCACTAACCACGTCTATCTTCGTAGCTGGTGGTAGTCTTTAAGACGAAATGAACCAAGTTAGTGGCTTGTGCCACCAGAACGCGACGCAAAGTGTACAAGTCATCAAGGTTTTGAACACGACCGCGGTGGGTCGTGGTTGCCGTGACGTAACCGGCTTGTTGCACCAGTTGGCGATGCGTGGCGTCAAACCGTCCATAGGGGTAGCAGAAATGGCGTACCTCGCAACCCAGATTGTCTTCAAGTTCTTGCTTGGAAGTGACAATTTCATTGTCGGCAGCCTCTAAGCTGAGTTGGGTTAAGTCCGCGTGGGTGCGGGTGTGTGAACCAATTTCCATTCCCATGTCCAGCCAAATATGCCAGTCATTTGTGGTCATCAATGGTTTCTGTGCAACCCCAATGTCACTGTCCCAGCTGTTGACTGTACCGATCATGCTGCTCACCGCATAGCAGGTGGCGCTGAAACCATGTCTCTGCAAAACCGGCAGCGCATTTTGCAGGTTGTTCTGGTAGCCGTCGTCAAACGTGATGCCGACCACACGCCCATTATTTTCGCCGCTCAGATAGGGCTCAAGCTGCCGCATGGACAGGCCTGTATAGCCCAGGCACTTCAACAAAAACATCTGACGGGCAAACGAGCCGGGTGAAACCACCAGACCGCGCAGCGGTGTACCCCGCGCTGGCGGGGCATCAATCTGGTGGTACATCAGGATCGGGATGCTCATCCCTGCAAGCGGCTCAGGTTGGCGTAATGCCCACCGGCGCGTAGCAACTCGGTGTGGGTGCCTGTTTCAACAATACGTCCTTGGTCAAGTACCACAATGCAATCGGCATGTTCAATGGTGCTAAGCCGGTGGGCGATGACCAGGGTTGTACGATTTTTCATCAGGATGGCGAGAGCAGCCTGCACCTGGCGTTCGGATTCGTTGTCGAGCGCTGAGGTGGCTTCGTCAAGTATCAGAATGGGAGCGTCCTTGAGCAGAGCGCGGGCGATGGCGAGGCGTTGGCGTTGACCGCCTGAGAGCTTGGCACCGTTTTCACCGATGTGTGTGTCAAGTCCATCCGGCAACTGTTCGATAAAGCTCCAGGCGTTGGCCGCGCGCGCGGCTTTGATCACGTCTTCGCGGCTACAGGAGTGCAGTGATCCATAGGCAATATTGGCTGCCACGGAATCGTTAAAAAGGATGACGTCCTGGCTGACCAATGCGATGTTCTGGCGCAGGCTTGCCAGCGTGACGTCGTTGATGTCGGTGCCGTCGATCAGGATCCTGCCTGAAGTGACGAGGTAAAAGCGCGGGATCAGGGCGCTGATCGTTGTTTTACCGCCGCCTGATGCGCCAACCAGTGCCACGGTTTGCCCCTCCTTGACGTGAAAGCTGATGTCATCCAGGGCAATGCGTTCCGCGCCGGGGTAACGGAAACTCACATTCTCGAAGCTGATTTCTCCTTTGCTACTCAGCTCTCGCTTGCCTTGGTCCACTTCCTGCGCAGTGTCGAGCAGCTCGAAGATGCTCTCGGACGCTGCCAGGCCCCGCTGGATGGTCGGGTTCACGGTAGTGAGCTGCTTGATCGGTGAAATCAGCAAAAGCATGGCAGTGATGAACGAGATAAAGCTACCCGCAGACGCGCCGGCCTGACCGGTGGATTGACTCAGAGCCAAAAAGGCAATGATGGCGATGGCAACCGCCGCTGCGATATGCGTCATCGGCGTTACCGCCGACGCCGGAATGGCTTCACGCATCTGGGCGCGGCGGAATTGTTCCGTAGCCTGAAAAAAGCGTTGCTGTTGCCGGGCTTGACCACCAAAAATCTTAACCACTTGCTGGGCGGAAATAGTTTCCTCAATGGTGTGCGCGATAGACCGCATCGCACGCAAGCTTTTCTGGCTTGCGGAGCGCATCCGCTTACTGAATGACTTGACAATGACGGCAATCACCGGCCCGACCGCCAGTGTAATGAGCGTCAATTTCCAGTCCAGGTAGAGCAGGTAGCCAATCAGTGCCAGCGCGGTCAACGATTCCCGCACCAACGTAATCAGAGCACTGGTAGCAGCGTCAGTGACATTGCTCACGTCATAGACCAGCCGCGAGATCAAGTGTCCCGCCGAATGTTCGTCGTAGTGATGGGTCGGCAAGGCAAGCAGCTTGGCAAACATGGCTCGGCGCAGGTCGGTAACCAGTCGACTTGAAATCCACGTCATCAGGTAACCGGTGCAGTAGACGACGACACTTCTGATCAGGAACAATGTCACGATGCCAAGGGGTATGAGCCAAACCATCTGTGCGTCTTTGGTCTGGAGTCCGTTGTCCAGAAGGTACTTCATGATGGCCGGAAATACGGGTTCCGTGGCTGCGATCCCCACCATTCCGACGATCGCCAGCAAAACTGCTTTCCAGTAGGGCTGCACGTAGGACAGCAACCGACCGTACAAGGCTCGATTACTGATGGAAATGGGCTTTGTCATTTATGAATGGGTTCCCAGGCTGACTGGCATATACCAAAGTCTTCTGGAAGTTCTGCATCAGTCAACTGCCAAGCATTATGACTTCAACTTGCTACACTAGTACGATGCGTCTGTCTGTCATCGTCATCACTCACAATGAGAGTGCAAACATCGCTGACTGTCTATTAAGCCTGAGTTTTGCCGACGAGATCGTCGTGCTGGATTCAGACAGCACCGACGGCACCGCTGATATTGCTCGCAACATGGGAGCTGTGGTTCGCGTAAATGCGGACTGGCAGGGGTTTGGTATCCAAAAAAATCGTGCACTTGATTTGGCGCAGTACCCCTGGGTGTTGTCGGTGGATGCCGATGAGAGAGTGTCAGTGGAACTTGCCCGGCAGATTCGGCAAGTCGTTGCGCAAGGAACTGATGTTGCCTACGAAATG
>JANXLW010000182.1 GCA_025354965.1 Betaproteobacteria bacterium | reverse complement strand
CTTGATTCATTTTCGCCAAGCCGTCGTTGACTATGTGGTGGTGCATGAGCTCAGCCATTTGCGAGTGATGGACCACAGTCCGCGTTTCTGGGACACGGTGCGCGCGGTGGTGCCCGACTTTGCTGCCTTGCGAGGGCAACTCAAGGATGAGGTGGCGCCACGCTGGGTTTAGTTGATTCGTGGCTTAGTTGGCCCGCTACTTGCATGGTGGCTGGCTGGTTTCAATAAAATGCACCAGTTCAACTCAGAGGATTTTTATCATGCACCAAACTTGTAAAAACATCGCTGCTTTCAGCGTCATTGCCGCCTGCGGTCTGACGGCCCAGGCCGCCGACTGGAGTGACACGTCCATCGGTTACCGCTACGGCACTGAGTTCGCCGAGCCTTTCAACCCGGATGCCATCAGCAAAAACATCCTCAATTTGAGTCATGTCAGTGGCTACAAATTCGGCTCCAACTTCTTCAATGCCGACCTGCTTCTGTCCGACGAAAAAGACCCGTCCAGCGCGGGTTCCAGCAACGGCGCCCAGGAAGTGTATGTGGTTTACCGCCATACCCTCGACCTGGAAAAAGTCACCGGCAAGTCTTTCAAGTACGGCCCCGTGCGCGGCATGGGGATCACAGCCGGCTTTGATTTCAACACCAAAACCGACGCCGGCTACAACTCCAAAAAACGCATGCTGGTGGCCGGCCCCACTTTGATGATGGATATCCCCGGTTTTCTTAACGTGAGCTTGCTCGCATTGTGGGAAAGCAATGCACCCTACAGCACTTTCAGCAGCACTGCCACGCCCCGCTACAGCTATGACGTGCATCCCATGATCAACCTGGCTTGGGGCATCCCGTTCAATGTTGGCCCGGCACCTCTGTCATTCGAAGGCTTCGCCAATTTCATCGCCGCCAAAGGCAAAAATGAATTCGGTGGCGATACCGCGGCCGAAACCAATATCGACATGCAAGTCATGTACGACCTGAGTTCAGTGCTGGGTGCCGGCAAGAACACGTTCAAGCTGGGACTCGAATACCAATACTGGAAAAACAAGTTCGGCAATGACAGCTCTGGTGCTGCCGGCAGCGGTGCCTACGCCAAGACCCCCATGATCCGGGCCGAATACCACTTCTAAATGGCCGCAAACCGATAGACCCCATCGACGTCCAGCGTGCGCTGCAGGCGACCCTCAAACCACAATGCATGCAGGTGAGCGATCGATTCGCCCATGGCAAAAGTAGTTTGATGCAAGTCGAGCGTGCGCTTGAACAATACTGGCAGCATGTCGGCAGCGCTGCAGGATTTGCCTGAGCAGGCCTGCATCACCTCGGTCAGACGGTCGCGATGATGGTCATGCAACTGATCGATACGGGCAAACAGGCCGGTGAAAGGCTTGCCATGCGCCGGCAGGGTAAGTGTCTGGGCATCGAGTGCGCGGAACTTGTCAATCGAATCCAGAAACTGTTTGAGCGGGTTGGACTCGGGCTCCTGGTCGTAGACGCTGACATTGGTGGAAATGCGCGGCAACATCATGTCGCCGCCGATCAGCACCTTGAGCTCTTCGCAATACAGTGAAATGTGTTCTGGCGCATGGCCAAAGCCGCTGATGCAGGTCCATTGCCGGGCGCCAATGGTCAGCCGATCGCCGTCCATCAGGCGCCGGTACTGGCGCGGCACCGAAGGCACCAGAGTCTTGAAATAATTGGACCGCCCTTTGATTTTCTCCACCGAAATGGGGTCGTTGAGGCCGTGCGAAGCAAAGAAGACGGCCGCCGAGTCACCACCGAAACCGGTTGCTCCTTCGCTGCCGATACGTGCCAGGTTGAAGTCTGTGGCGCTGATCCACAAACGCACGTTCCAGCGTTCGCACAGCCAGTGCGCCAGACCGATGTGGTCAGGGTGCATGTGGGTGACGATCACGCGCAGCACCGGCAAGCCTTCAAGCTCGTTGGCGAAAACCTGCTCCCATTGGGCTTTGGCGGACTCAATGCCGATGCAGCAGTCCACCACGCTCCAGCCCTGAACCTTGCCGTGCGGACCGTCCATCTCGTCACGCAACAGCCACAGGTTGATGTGATTGAGCGCAAACGGCAGCGCCATGCGCAGCCATTTCACGCCGGGTGCAACCGTCAGGGTCGCGCCGGGCGCTGGTAGCACATCACCCATCGGATAGTGCAATTGCCTTTCGAGTTCATTGGGGCTTGGGCTCAAGAGATCTCCTGTTTTGCGACATAATTGACGTTTACGTAAACGTCAATCACCACGGACATTGTAGGTGGCGGCGCTCTCTGGCGTAGTCACCTTGGTCACCCACAAAATTATGGCGATCACCTACAGCATCGGCGATTTGGCGCGGGAATTCGACCTGACCACGCGGGCTATGCGTTTTTATGAGGATATGGGATTGTTGCAGCCGGAGCGTTCCGGCCCCGGCGGGCGCAACCGTGTCTACAGCGGGCGCGACCGCACCCGGTTGAAGCTGACGCTGCGTGCCAAACGTCTTGGACTCAGCCTGACCGAGGCCAAGGACATCATTGACATGTACGACAGCCCGCGTGACACCGGCGTGCAGTTGCAAAAATTTTTGCTGGTGATTGCCGAGCACCAAAAACAGCTAGAGGCCCAGATGATGGATCTGCAGGCCAATCTGGATGAACTTAAGGAGCACCAGCGTGAAGCGCGCGCCTTGCTGGCGAAAAGTCAAAGTCAAACGGCTACAAAAAGCGGTGCCGCAAAAGGAAAGGCAAACCATGGTGCCTGAGGAAACTCACTGGGCTCGGGTCCATGCCAGCTTCGAGCGGCAGGGCTTGATGCGGCACTTTGGCGCCCGCTTGGTGCAAGTGGAGCCCGGCCTGTGCGTGATCGCATTGCCCTACTCGGACAAAGTAACGCAGCAACAGGATGGTTTTCACGGCGGCGCGATCGGTGCCCTGGCCGATATTGCCGGCGGCTATGCCGGTTTGACGTTGACACCGGCCGGCACGGAAGTGACCACGGTGGAATACAAGATCAATTTTCTGGCGGCATTCCAGGGCGGTGAACTGCGCGCCACCGGCCACGTGGTCAAGGCCGGACGGCGCCTCATCGTGACCAAGGCAGACGTGATTCATATCGACGCCCACGGCAAAGAAAGCCCGTGCGCCGTGATGCAGCAAACGCTGATGTCCATACCCAAAACTTACTGATACCCCAACAAGGAGACGCCACCATGAACATGCCAGGACTCAACTTTCAGCTCGGCGAAGACATCGACGCCTTGCGCGATGCAGTACGTGAATTTGCCCAGCAAGAGATCGCGCCACGCGCCGCCGAGATTGATAAAAATGACCAGTTTCCGATGGACTTGTGGCGCAAGATGGGTGAGCTGGGGGTGCTGGGCATCACGGTGGGCGAAGAATTTGGCGGTGCCAACATGGGCTACCTGGCGCACATGATTGCCATGGAAGAAATATCGCGCGCTTCTGCCTCGGTCGGACTCTCCTACGGCGCCCACAGCAACCTGTGCGTGAACCAGATCAATCGCAACGGCACCGAGGCGCAGCGCAGCAAATACCTGGCCAAGCTGATCTCCGGTGAGCATGTGGGCGCCCTGGCCATGAGCGAACCGGGTGCCGGCAGCGACGTCATCAGCATGAAGCTCAAGGCCGAAGACAAGGGCGGTTATTACCTGCTCAACGGCAGCAAGATGTGGATCACCAACGGGCCGGACGCCGATACGCTGGTGGTCTACGCCAAGACCGAACCGGAACTGGGGGCACGCGGCGTTACCGCGTTCCTGATTGAAAAAGGCATGCCCGGCTTCTCGGTCGCACAAAAACTCGACAAGCTGGGCATGCGCGGCTCACACACCGGCGAACTGGTTTTCAACAATGTCGAAGTGCCGGCGCAAAACATTCTGGGTGGCCTTGGTAGCGGCGCCAAGGTCCTGATGAGCGGCCTGGATTACGAACGCGCGGTGCTCACCGGCGGACCGCTGGGCATCATGCAATCGGTGATGGACAACGTGTTGCCCTACATTCACGACCGCAAACAATTTGGCCAGAGCATTGGTGAATTCCAGCTGATTCAGGGCAAGGTGGCCGACATGTACACCGTGCTGCAGGCCGGCCGATCTTTCGCCTACACCGTGGCCAAAAACCTGGACCTGCTGGGCGTGGCACACGTGCGCCAGGTCCGCAAGGATTGCGCCTCGGTCATTTTGTGGTGCGCCGAAAAAGCCACCTGGATGGCCGGCGAGGGCGTGCAGATTTTTGGTGGCAACGGCTACATCAACGAATACCCTCTGGGTCGCCTGTGGCGCGATGCCAAGCTGTACGAAATTGGCGCCGGTACCAGCGAAATTCGCCGCATGCTGATTGGGCGGGAACTGTTTGCGGAGACCATGTGAGCGAGTTTTTGGTACCGGTGCTCAAAGGCCTGCACTGCGTGCTGCGTGCCTTGATCATGGAAGATTCGTCTTCATTGCAAGAGCATGCCGACGACGAGGCGGTATGGCGTAACCTGTTCGAAGGTTTTCCAAGACCGTACACCCTGGCCGATGCACAGTGGTGGTGTGGTGCACGTCCGGCGGCATTTGGTTTTGTATGGGGTATTGAAGTGGACAGCCAGCTCGTGGGTTGCATTTCGGTCCGCACTGAAAGTGGCTGGCTGCGCTGCAACGCCGAGGTCGGCTACTGGATCGGGCAGACGTATTGGCGGCGCGGCATTACGTCCGAGGCGCTCGGTCTGGTCACCGCCTGGACCTGGGCCTCGTTGCCGGAAGTGACTCGCCTGTTTGCTCCCATCTTCGCCTGGAACGAAGGCTCACAGGGCGTGGCGCGCAAGTGTGGCTACGTCAAGGAAGCCGTGCTGCGGCGCAGTGCCATCAAGGCCGGCCAGGTCATCGACCGGGTGCAGTGGGCAGCAATCCGACCGATAGCCCCTGGCGCAACCGCTACCATTCGGTCATGACCTCATCCCTTCAACACTTGCTGGACAACAACCGCGCCTGGGCTACCCGCATGGAGCGCCAGCGACCTGGTTTTTTTAGCCAGCTGGCACAACTGCAGACGCCCAAATACCTGTGGATTGGTTGCTCTGACAGCCGCGTGCCGGCCAACGAGATTACCGGGTTGGACCCGGGCGAGGTGTTTGTTCATCGCAATGTGGCCAATGTGGTGGTGCATTCGGACCTCAACGCGCTGTCGGTGATCCAGTTCGCCGTGGATCACCTCAAGGTGGAACACATCATGGTGGTAGGCCATTACGGCTGCGGCGGTGTGCTGGCCGCGCTGCGCGGGACCCGCGTCGGTCTGGCCGACAACTGGTTGCGCCATGTGCACGATGTCAAGCTGCGACATCGCCGTCGCATTGACCATTTGACGGTGGCCGAGCAGGAAGACGTGTTGTGCGAAATGAACGTCATCGAGCAAGTGGGCAACGTGGCCCTGTCCAACGTCATACAGGACGCCTGGGGACGCGGGCAAAAAGTCTCGGTGCACGGCTGGTGCTATGGCCTCAAAGATGGTCTGGTCAAAGACATGGGGGTCAGCATGCAGGGTCCGCAGGATGTGGTGAACGTCTTTCGCAACGCCCTGAAACGCTACCCGCGCGGCGTGGCGTAAAAAATTTGCGGAATTGATTGGATATTTTCATGTTTCCACAGCGTCTTGACTCCACACTGGCCTACGCCGTCGCGAAAGCCATGATGGATGGCTTTAACCGGCATTACCGCTTGTTTCGGACCGAGTCGGCGCGCGCCAAACACCGTTTTGAAACAGCTGACTGGCATGGCCAGCAACGCGCCCAGCGCGAACGCATCGAGTTTTATGATTTGCGCGTGCGCGAATGCTCGAATAGGTTGGAGCGTGAGTTCAAGGCCGGTGAGCAGCCGATGGACATCTGGCAGCAGATCAAACTGCATTACATCGGCTTGCTGGTGAACCATCACCAGCCGGAACTGGCCGAGACCTTCTTCAATTCGGTCACCACCAAAATCCTGCACCGCAGCTATTTTCAGAACAACTTTATCTTTGTGCGCCCGGCCGTCAGCACCGAATACATCGAAAACGACGAATCCGAGAAGCGTCCGACCTACCGAGCCTACTACCCGACCAACGCCAACCTGCAAGAGGTACTGGTTGACATGTTGAACGACTTTGACCTGCGCCTGCCTTTCGACAACCTGAAGCGCGATGCCACGCTGGTGCAGGCCGCCATGGTTTCCCATCTGCAGGAGGCCAAGCTGCGCGCCAATTTCCAGATTCAGGTACTCACCGGGCTGTTCTTTCGCAACAAGGGTTGTTACGTGGTGGGCAAGCTGATCAACGGCTTCACCGAGTTTGCGTTTGCGCTGCCGATCCTGCACAACCAGGCCGGCAAGTTGATAGTTGACGCCGCCCTGTTTGGCGAGGACGACTTGCTGATGCTGTTCAGCTTTGCCCGTGCCTACTTCATGGTCGACATGGAAATTCCGTCGGCCTATGTGCAGTTTTTGCGCAGCATGATGCCGCGCAAACCACGCAATGAAATCTACAACGCTCTGGG
>JANXLW010000328.1 GCA_025354965.1 Betaproteobacteria bacterium | reverse complement strand
TGGCCAGTTTGACAGATTTTCTAATAGTCTTCAAAGTCTCTCCGGAAGTTGGTGACACGCGGGTAAACCTATAATTTGACCACATTTTCTTCAATTACCCTTGGGCAACTGGGACGCCGCGTGATTCACATAGGGCCCATTTCAACATGAAGCTTCATCCCGACGTCATCAGCGTGCAGTCCATCAGCGGTTATGGACCGGACTGGGTTGGCATCGGCAGCGAAAAAGTCAGCACCAGCGTGGTACTTGGATCGCGCGGAGAACGCTTTAGCTGGGCTTGCACCTGCT
The DNA here is from genome assembly GCA_025354965.1 of Betaproteobacteria bacterium. Lineage (GTDB taxonomy): Bacteria > Pseudomonadota > Gammaproteobacteria > Burkholderiales > Burkholderiaceae_C > Rhodoferax. The sequence continues at coordinate 13,955 of JANXLW010000328.1, read as the reverse complement.
TCGAAGACCTTAGCGCCGCACATTTTGCACAAATCGCTGCGATGAATACCGAACTTGTTGTTTTTGGCAGCGGCAACCGGCTCAGGTTTCCCCAGCCAGCGTGGATCAAACCGCTGATTGACAAGCAAACGGGCATTGAAACCATGGACGTTCAGGCGGCTTGCCGCACCTACAACATTCTTGCTGGCGAAGGACGCCACGTCGCACTTGCGCTGCTGCTTGAAAGCACAACCCAATGACATGCGCGGCCTCGATAAAAGATCTTGACCCGTTTTCAGGGTAAAATCTTACGCTGCGGTCGAGGGTGCTACACGTTGTCAAAGGATAGTACCCACGACTTGAGAGAACGACGCATCCTGTCACACGAGATTTAAGAACTATGGCGATTGTTGTCAATAAACCCATCCCTGAATTTGAATCGAATGCCACCAGTGGCATCAAAGTCTCCAACACTTCTCACCTTGGAAAAACCGTCATACTGTACTTTTACCCGAAAGACAACACCCCCGGCTGCACCACCGAAGCAATGCAGTTCCGCGACAAGTACAAAGACTTTGTGAAAGCTGGCGCGACTGTGTTTGGCGTGTCACGTGACAACATGAAATCGCATGATGAATTCAAAGCCAAGCTGGAGCTCCCCTTTGAATTGATCGCCGATACAGAAGAGAAAATGTGCCACATGTTTGGTGTTGTGAAGAACAAGATCATGTATGGCAAAAAGGTCAAAGGCATTGAGCGCAGCACTTTTTTAATCGGTGCCGATGGTCTCCTAAAGGAAGAATGGCGCGGCCTGAAGGTGCCCGGCCATGTAGATGACGTGCTGAAGGCGGTCAAAGAACTCAAGAAAACTGCCGCGCTGGTTTGACGGCGGACGCCTGCCAGACTGATGCAATACTGGCCGTATGGCTTTGAAAGCTGCGATCCCAGGCCAACTCAAAGCCGCCCTGACAACCAGGCGGCTTTTTCGCTTCTAAAGCACCCTATTCTTCCAATTTTTGCGAGCAACCTTTCCCATGCCATTGCCAACCGCCCCAGCCAAACGCGCCGCGCTGCTGCCCGAGAATGACTACGACGTACCAGCTACGATTCAACCCAGGGCGCGCAAATCTGAATCTGCCACAGCCGAACACCCTGTGACTGACAAGTCGTTGCCGCGTACGACCGCACAGCGCGTTGAAATTTCGGCACAAGTAATTACCTTAGCGGAACGAAACGAGCCGCAAAGTCGCGCCAAAATTCGACCGCCGATAGTTTCTAGCTGGCCAGGCCACGCTGAAACGCCAGCGCAAGCGTTAACGAAAATCAAACCAAAAAAGACAAAGCACAATGGCGCGCCCAAATTGTTTGTGCTCGACACCAATGTGCTACTGCACGATCCGATGTGCCTGTTCCGCTTCGAAGAACATGACATTTTTCTTCCGATGATCGTTCTGGAAGAACTCGATGCACATAAAAAGGGCATGACCGAAGTTGCCCGCAATGCAAGACAAACCAGCCGTACGCTGGATGCACTGGCTGGCCATCAAGACACAGATATTTCCGCTGGCTTGCCACTGAACGTCACTGGCCACCGAGAAGCCGGCGGCAAGTTGTTCTTTCAGACACAGTTGCTTAATTACACTTTGCCCACAAGTTTGCCCCAAGGCAAGGCAGACAATCAGATTCTGGGTGTCGTAGAAGCGCTGCGACAGCAGCACGCCCAGCAAGGTAACACGTCACATCCAACGGCGCGTGAAGTTGTGCTGGTGTCCAAGGACATCAACATGCGGGTGAAAGCGCGCGCGCTCGGTCTGGCTACCGACGATTATCAAAATGACAAAACACTGGAAGACGGTGACTTGTTGTACGCCGGTTCCATCGCACTTCCGGCTAATTTCTGGGCTACTCACGGCAAGACAGTTGAGAGCTGGCAACAGGGTGTGCATACTTTTTACCGCGTCACCGGTCCGATCGTCCCCAACCTGTTGATCAATCAGTTCGTTTATTTTGAGTCACCCGGTGAGCCAAGCCTGTACGCGCGAGTGACAGAAATTCGCGGCAAGACTGCTGTCTTCAAAACCCTCAAGGACTTCACCCACTTGAAGAATTCAGTTTGGGGTATCACGGCGCGCAACCGTGAGCAAAACTTTGCCTTGAACCTCTTGACGGATCCGGAGATTGACTTTGTCACTTTGACCGGAACAGCCGGCACCGGGAAGACCCTGATGGCTCTGGCTTCCGGCCTGACTCAAGTGCTGGACGATAGACGCTATACCGAGATCATCGTAACCCGCGCCACTGTCAGCGTTGGCGAAGACATTGGTTTTCTGCCCGGCACTGAAGAAGAAAAAATGGGCCCCTGGATGGGCGCTCTGGACGACAACCTCGAAGTGCTGGGCAAAACGGATACCAGTGCCGGCGAATGGGGCCGAGCGGCCACCGGTGAACTTATTCGCAGCCGGATAAAGATCAAGAGCATGAACTTCATGCGCGGGCGCACTTTCCTTAGCAAGTACGTCATCATCGATGAAGCACAAAATCTAACTCCCAAGCAGATGAAGACCCTGATCACCCGAGCTGGCCCCGGTACAAAAATAATTTGCATGGGAAACCTGGCGCAGATCGATACCCCTTATCTCACGGAGGGGTCATCCGGATTGACGTTTGCCGTGGATAAATTCAAGGGCTGGCAGCATGGTGGACACATCACCTTGGCGCGAGGTGAACGATCTCGATTGGCCGATTTTGCTAGTGAAGTTTTATAGCTCAATCCATGGAACAAAGCGCCGCCCTTGTAAACTGTTAAGAACCGAGGTCATTCGCTACACCCAACAGCGGTCAATCACATGAGGAAGCTGGATGCGGCCTGACCCACCGCTTTTCAAAAGTCTCCACCACCGCCACGAGCAAGGCTTTCGAACTTGGTAATGGGTTTAAGGAAGGCCAGTTTCACCATGCCGGTCGGACCATTGCGCTGCTTGGCAATGATGATCTCGGCCACGCCAGGCTCTTTGCAGGCGTCCTTGGTGTAATACTCATCACGGTAGATGAACATGATGATGTCAGCATCCTGTTCAATGGCACCGGACTCGCGCAGATCACTCATCATGGGACGTTTGTCAGTCCGGGCTTCAACACTTCGGTTGAGTTGCGAAAGGGCCATCACGGGGCATTGCAGTTCTTTGGCCAGCATTTTCAGACCACGGGAAATCTCACCGAGCTCAGTCGCGCGATTCTCACCATCGCTGCTGGAGCCGCTCATGAGCTGCAAATAGTCGACAACAATCAGACCCAGTTTGCCGCACTGACGCGCCAAGCGCCTGGCATTGGCGCGCAGTTCGCTGGAGGTCAAGCCGGCAGTTTCATCTATATGCAAGGATATGTTGCGCAACCGCTCGATTGCCTCGGTCAAACGTGGCCATTCCTCGTCGGTCAGTTTACCAGTGCGCAGGTGGCTCTGGTCAATACGACCAATCGAGCCAACAATACGCACCGCCAGCTGGGAAGCGCCCATTTCCATCGAAAACACTGCGACCGGCAAACCCTCATTGAGTGCCACATGCTCGGCTATATTGATGGCCAATGCAGTTTTACCCATGGACGGACGCGCCGCCAGCACAATCAGATCGCCAGCCTGAAAACCAGCCGTCAGTCGGTCCAGATCATAAAAACCGGTTGGTACGCCGGTCACGTCGTTCGGGTTGTCGGCCATCTCCTGGACCCTGTCCAGCAGGGCGACAACAAGTGAATCCATCGCCTGGAAACCTTGTTTGGAGCGCGCACCTTCTTCGCCGATGTTGAAAATTTTTTGCTCTGCTTCGTCCAGAATGGTGGCCACTGGACGGCCATTGGGGTTAAACGCGTTGGTGGCGATTTCATCACTGGCGCTGACCAGCTTGCGCAGGATGGCTCGCTCGCGAACTATCTCGGCATAGCGCCGAATATTGCCCGCGCTAGGCACATACTGGGCCAGCGAATTGAGATAACTTAACCCCCCAACTCCCTCCGCCTTACTCTGGCTTTGTAATTGCTCAAAAACGGTGATCACGTCGGCTGGTTTCGCGCCATTGATCAAAGCGCCTATCGCTCCAAAAACTGTGCGATGCTCGAAGCGGTAAAAATCACGCTCCGTCAAAAGGTCGGCGATTCGGTCCCAAGCGCCATTGTCCAGCAGCAGACCGCCCAGCACGCTGGATTCGGCCTCGATGGAATGCGGTGGTACGCGCAGTTGCGCCACTTGACGATCTTGACCGCAATCGTCACCCACAGCAGAAAGTACAGCGGACATGGAGGTTTCCTTTAGGCCGTTGATGCTACGCCAGCAGACGCCCGACGTCGAGTGAAATGCTGGGTATAAAGTTCTTGAAGGCTGTGCACAGCCTGTGGGAATTGTGAGTACAAACGGCGACACACATAAAAAAACCGCCGGGGCTTACACCCCGACGGTCACCAAACTAAAAAATCAGTGGGTTAAGCTGTTTCGCCGTACACAGAGACCGTTATTTCAACAACCACATCAGTGTGCAATGCCACACTGACGGTGCTGTCACCGACAACTTTAATCGGGCCGTTAGGCATGCGAATCTGTGCCTTGACAACTTTGAAGCCGTTCTTGGTCAATTCTTCAGCGATGTCAGCGTTGGTCACCGAACCAAACAAGCGACCATCTACGCCTGCCTTCTGTGTCAACTTGGCAACGGTGCCAGCCAGTTTTTCGGCCACAGTCTGGGACTCAGCCAGTTTCGCGGCAGCAGCTTTTTCAAGTTCCGCGCGCCGAGCTTCAAACTCCTGCTTTGCTGAAGCTGTCGCACGACGTGCGCGACCAGAAGGTATCAGGAAGTTGCGTGCATAGCCGTCCTTAACGCGAACGACCTCACCGAGGTTACCAAGGTTCACGACCTTGTCGAGCAGAATAATTTGCATGGTCGTGTTCCTTAAATCTTGTGCTGGTCGCTGTACGGCAGCATCGCGAGGAAGCGCGCGCGCTTGATAGCGGTGTTGAGTTGGCGCTGGAAAATGGCGCGAGTGCCAGTCAGTCGTGCAGGAATGATCTTGCCGTTCTCGGCTATGAAATCGCGCAGGGTATCGATATCTTTGTAGTCGATCTCCTCAACACCCGTCACGGTAAAGCGGCAAAAGCGTTTGCGCTTGAACAGCAGGTTCTGGGCTGGGCGCTTGGGGCGCTTGTCTTTGTTATTGAAACGTTTTGGTCCGGCCATGATGGACTCCTTAAAAATTTTACGAATTCACTAATCTTGCTGAAATTCTTGAATGTGAAACACGACGTACTTGCCGTTGCGAGGTGTAGCTAGAAAACCGCTAAATCTCCAGCTACTGCCGATGGCTTGATTGACAAGCCTTTCAGCCATTGCGCCAAAAGCCACCGCTTTGATTGCTGCCTTAACCTGTCTTGGCTGCCCTGCTTGCTGAACTTCAGACTCATGTTCAAGTCGCATATTCAGTGCTGGCAATCCGGCTGGGGTGTAGCGCAGGGCATCAGCCTCGGCGATACATGCAGTCAGAACAAGCTGGTTGACAACGTGGTTCACACTCCTTGTTGGTCGAATACCTTTTCACCTGGATCAGGCTTGGTACTCGGCCTGTTGGGTTTTGCGGGCGTCTTCACGTTCGACAGTTTTCATCATTGAAGAAGGACCGGTGTCGGCCTTTTTCTTCAGAACCGTCAAGTGACGCAACACGGCATCATTGAACTTGAACGCATGCTCAAGCTCCGCCATCACAGCCTGGTCGGCTTCAATGTTGATGCAAAGATAGTGGGCTTTTGCAAGCTTGTTGATCATGTAGATCAGTTGACGGCGACCCCAGTCTTCTACACGATGCACTTTGCCGCCGCCGGCAGTGATCATGCCCTTGTAACGTTCCAGCATGGCCGGAACCTGTTCGCTCTGATCCGGATGGATCATGAGAATGATTTCGTAATGACGCATTGATACTCCTTGTGGATAGCCCGCTTTCGGACCGAAAAAGCCGCCCTCAGCGTCTAATTGAGGTGCAGCAAGGTTAAGCCTCACATTATATGTCATCGTGACCTATACGGTGTCACGGGATCCGGAGGATGGTGGCGTGTGGGGCAGCAGGCTCATCAGCACAGAGACCGCCAAACCCGCAAAAACGCCAAATACGCCAGCCGAGACAGGCTGGATACCAAACCACAGACCGGAGCCCTCCAAGCCCAAGACAGATCTGACAGGTGCTGCATTGATCGACATATAGTAAATTGTCAGACCCAAACCGGTCACCATTCCTCCAACCGCCGCACTCTTGGTGGTTCTGTCCCAAAATATGCCCAATACCATCACCGGAACAAATGCCGCACCGGCCAAAGAAAAGGAAGCAGACACCAGGTAGAGAATGTCTGCCGGGTGTTGCGCCGCCACGTAGGCGGCGGCAAGCGCCACCACCAAAAGGGCAAACTTTGACAACATGACGCCGCGCACGCTGTCAGCTTTGTTACCTTCTCCGTGAAGGAGGAGATCGTGCGCCAAAGCGTTGCCAATAGTCAACAACAATCCATCTGCCGTGGAAAGCGCGGCTGCCAGTCCTCCCGCTGCCACCAGTCCAGACACAACATATGGCAATCCACCTAGTTCAGGCGTGGCCAACATCACAATATCAGCTCCCAACTTGAGCTCGGAAAACTGGAGAATATGATCCCCATTGACATCGCTTACCGAAATCAAGGTAGGGTCAACTTTTGCCCATTGCGCGATCCAAACGGGGAGAGCATCGAAATTCTGCCCCACCAGATGACTCATGATCTCGAATTTGACCAGCACCGCCAGCGCTGGTGCCGCCAAGTACAACAGGGCAATGAAAAACAAGGACCAGGCTACCGAGGTACGCGCCTCAGCCACCGTTCGGGTCGTATAAAAACGAGTAAGCAGATGCGGCAATCCAGCTGTCCCCACCATCAAACAGAACATCAGAGCCAAAAAATTGCGGCGCGATAGATCAAACTCGCGTTGTTCCGTTGCATCGCCCTGGGGGTCGCCAGCAAAAGGTTTGGCGTGCGGCGCCATGCCACCCAACGGCTTGGCACGCTCTACGTTATCCTGCATGGCCCGCGTCCAGCGCTCGCGTGCGTTCGCCACGTCTTTGGGCAGTGCGGCGAGTTCACGCCGCGCCGCAACAATGGTGAACTCGTCTGCTCGACGGTCGTTCAATATGCGAATCTTTTCGCGCAGCGCCGTGCGCTCACTTTCCAGGGACGCAGCCACGTTTCTCAACTTCAATTCATAATCTCTGGCACGACTGGCGTATTCATGAACCACCTGCAATTCCGCAGGCGATTGCGCCAGTTTGCGCTCCATGGCGGTAATTTCCTGCAGTTGCTGACCGTAAACGAAGGGAGCCAATGGATTGCCCAGTTGCTTGTAAGCCAGCCAGGAAACCGGAATCAGGAAGGCCAGTATCAGAACCACATACTGAGTGACCTGGGTCCAGGTTACCGCCCGCATACCACCCAAAAATGAGCACACAAGGACACCACCAAGCCCCAGCAAAATGCCAATCTCGAACTGAACGCCAGTCAAACGCGAAGTTATCAGCCCAACGCCGTAAATCTGCGCCACAACATAGGTAAATGAACACAACACTGCGGATATGGCTGCAATCATCCGTGGCCAGCGCCCTCCAAAGCGAACACCAAAATAGTCGGGAACCGTGTACAGTCCCATTCTTCTCAAATAGGGCGCAACCAGTAGCGCAACCAGGCAGAAGCCGCCAGTCCACCCGAGAACATAAACCAAACCACCCGGCTGTGACTCAGTGCCGGAAAATCCTTGCAGGTAAAGCCCGCCGGCCATGCTGATGAAAGACGCCGCGCTCATCCAGTCCGCGGCCGTCGCCATACCGTTGTATACCGCCGGAATGCTACGTCCTGCCACGTAGTACTCTGAGGCTTCTGAGGTACGGTTATATATTCCGATCACAGCGTACAGACTGATTGTGGCGAACAGAAAGATAGCGCCCACCCAGGTTTTCTTTAAACCGGCTTTCTCTGCCAGTGCCATTGCCACCAAAAACAGTAGCAAACAAACCACGTACATGGCAAATTTACGATGCAACTTGTGCTTGTAGGCGATAAACCCGGCATCGACTGGAGCCTCCTCGGCATCATGTCGGTTGGCAAGCCAGGCAAACAGCGTAACGATCGCGATAAATATGAACACGCTACCTTGCGCCGCAAACCAGTAACCCAGTGGCCAACCGCCGACAACCATCTGCAGGTCGTGGGCAAAAAAGACAACACCAAACGATGCCCCAAACCAGACCGCAAGGAGCCAGCCGTGCAAGCCAAAACCTCCTGCCGTTGGCCCCTTACCATTCGCCTGCCTAGCCAGTTTCACCATACCAGCATCATGACATCCGCCGATGCCAGCGGCCATAGGTGTTTGCTACTAACCGGCCAGCCCTTGCCAGGTGGCAATCACTGAGTCGGGATTCAAGGAAATTGATGAAATACCCTGCTGGGTTAGCCACTCGGCAAAGTCCGGGTGATCGCTGGGGCCTTGGCCACAAATGCCAATGTATTTCCCCTCTTCTTTGCAAGCAGCGATGGCCAGGCTAATGAGGGCTGTCACTGCAGGATCGCGCTCATCAAAATCGGCAGCCAACAATTCCAGACCGGAATCACGGTCGAGTCCCAAGGTGAGCTGCGTCAAGTCGTTGGAGCCAATCGAAAAACCATCAAAATATTGAAGAAACTCTTTCGCCAGAATGGCGTTGCTGGGGATTTCGCACATCATGATGATCTTCAAACCGTTTTCGCCACGACTAAGCCCATGGGTCGACATTAGTCCAGTCACTTTTTTGGCTTGACTGACCGTTCTTACAAAGGGCACCATGACCTGGATATTCGTCAAGCCCATATCCTGACGGACCCGTCTTAACGCCTCGCACTCCATCGCGAATGCTTCGCCAAAATCAGCGCTGATATAGCGGGCTGCACCGCGGAACCCAAGCATCGGATTTTCCTCTTCGGGCTCGTAGCGGCTGCCACCAATAAGTTTTCGGTATTCGTTGCTCTTGAAGTCCGACAGGCGCACGATGACTGGCTTGGGCCAGAATGCTGCGCCGATGGTAGCTACGCCCTCCGCAACGCGATCGACATAAAAAGCGCGCGGCGACGCATGACCGCGAGCAACCGATTCGACCGCCTTTTTTAGATCGGTGTCAATGTTCGGATAATCAAGGATTGCCTTGGGATGCACTCCAATGTTGTTATTGATGATGAACTCAAGGCGCGCCAAACCGACACCTTCATTGGGTAACTGGCAAAAGTCGAACGCAAGCTGAGGGTTGCCAACATTCATCATGATCTTGACGGCAATCTTCGGCATCTCACCGCGCTGAACCTCGGTGACTTCAGTTTCGAGTAATCCGTCGTAAATAAAACCGGTGTCACCCTCAGCACAGCTAACGGTTACCAGCATACCTTCCCTGAGTACATCAGTGGCGTGACCACATCCCACCACCGCGGGGATACCGAGTTCGCGCGCGATGATGGCAGCGTGACAGGTACGTCCACCCCGGTTGGTCACAATCGCCGAGGCCCGTTTCATTACGGGCTCCCAGTTAGGATCGGTCATGTCAGTCACCAGCACATCACCCGGCTGCACCCTGTCCATCTCGCTGATGTTATGCACGATGCGCACCGGGCCGGTGCCGATCTTCTGCCCAATCGCCCGGCCTTCAATCACTACGGCACTCTTTCCCTTGAGTTTGTAGCGATATTGAGCGCTTCCCGACGCCTGGCTCTTCACCGTCTCAGGTCTGGCCTGCAAAATGTAAAGTTCACCGTCTAATCCGTCTTTACCCCATTCAATGTCCATGGCACAACCATAGTGCTGTTCAATCACTAGCGCGTAGGAAGCTAATTTCTCCACATCTGCATCGGTCAACGAATAACGGTTGCGCAGTTCAGTCGGAACGTCAGTTGTTTTAACCAGCTTGCCGCTAACAACTTTCTCTTGCGCAGTTGTAAATTGCATCTGAATCAACTTGGAACCCAGACTGCGACGAATCAAAGCTCGCTTACCGGCCCTGAGCATCGGCTTGTGCACATAGAACTCGTCAGGATTGACTGCACCCTGCACAACTGTTTCGCCCAGTCCGTAGCTGGAAGTGATGAACACCACATCCGTAAAACCGGACTCGGTATCGATGGTAAACATGACTCCCGCCGAACCGAGGTCTGATCGCACCATACGTTGAATGCCTGCGCTCAGGGCTACGTGCTCGTGCGCAAAGCCTTTGTGCACACGGTAGCTGATAGCGCGGTCGTTGTACAAGCTGGCGAACACTTCCTTGATTTTGTGCAGTATCTCCTCGATACCGATCACATTCAGAAAGGTTTCCTGTTGACCGGCAAACGAAGCGTCCGGCAAATCTTCAGCCGTGGCAGACGAGCGCACCGCAAAAGACGCTTCACTGTTACCCGAGCTTAGAGTGACGAATGCGTCACGAATGGCTTGCTCAAGATCTGCCGGAAAGGGCTGCGCCTCGACCCAGGCACGAATTTCAGCGCCAACTTGTGCCAACGCCCTCACATCTTCGGTATCCAATGCACCCAGGCGGGCGTTAATCCGACCAGCAAGATCACCTTCAGTCAGGAATTTGCGGAACGCATGTGCCGTGGTTGCAAAACCAGTCGGAACTTTGACGCCCGACGGCAAATTTGAAATCATTTCGCCGAGACTGGCGTTCTTGCCGCCGACCGCCTCGACGTCGGTCATTCTCAGTCTTTCAAACGGTACAACCAAGGAGGAGGGATCGAAAAGTGCAGACATGGTGAAGCTCCAGAAGTTAAAAGCGGTTCAACACACGAAACCAGGCACTCAGGCGCACTGGCCATGCCCACGCAAGCAGTCTGACTTTGTGATTGTTTTGGTCGTTCAGTGCAGCACATGGAAGAATTAGGTTAGATTAGCAACATTGTAGGTCGCGAACCTGCTGGCATAACTGTTGACATCCCGGCAGAACGCCAAAATCACCTTCTGTTTTCCGCACCCAACTTCTCATGTCCAATCGAACTGTCTTCTTTGTTTCCGATGGCACCGGCATTACTGCGGAAACCTTTGGCAATGCCATCCTTGCCCAGTTTGAGACCAAGGCGCGCCATATCCGTCTGCCGTTTGTCGATTCGGTTGACAAAGCACATCAAACAGTCCGCCAGATCAATCACGCCGGCGTCGTGGATGGATACAAGCCCATTGTTTTTACCACTTTGGTGAATGTGGACGTGCTCAAGGTCATCAAGGATGGATGCCAGGGTATGTTGCTTGACATGTTTGGCACATTTGTACACCCGCTAGAGACAGAACTGAACCTCAAGTCCAACCACCGTATTGGCCGCTTCAGTGATGCCAGTAAAAGCAAAGAATATCAGTCGCGCATTGAGGCTATCAATTTCTCTCTGGCGCACGACGACGGGCAATCCAACCGGGACCTGGAGCACTCGGATGTGATTTTGGTGGGCGTCAGTCGCAGCGGGAAGACACCCACGTCGCTTTATCTTGCAATGCAATACGGGCTCAAAGCTTCCAACTACCCGCTAATTCCGGAGGACTTCGAGCGCCGTCACTTGCCGCCCGCACTAAAACACCATCAGAACAAACTCTTTGGTCTGACAATCCAACCCGAACGTCTGAGCGAAATCCGAAATGAGCGTCGACCGAACTCCAAATATGCTTCACTGGCAAATTGCCGCATGGAAGTGAATGAAGCCGAGGCCATGATGCGCCGCTCCGGCATTCGCTGGCTGTCCACCACAACCAAGTCCATCGAAGAGATTGCAACCACCATCCTGCAGGAAATCAAGCCCGAGAGACTGGCGTATTGATTTGCCGAAGTCTCAGTGACCAAGCGCCGCAATGCCGGCACGGGCAATTTGGGCATCCTCGCTGGATTTCACGCCACTGACACCGACCGCGCCAAGGCACTGACCCTCTTTCATGACTGGCACACCGCCTTCGAGCAGGCCCTTGATATCCGGCGCACTCAAAAACGAGTTCCTGCCACCGTTAATCACCTCTTCGTACCACTTGCTTTCGCGTCGACCCAACGCCGCCGTGTGTGCCTTGGCCGGTGCGATGTGGGCGGAAAGTGCAGCTGCTCCATCCATGCGCTGCAACCATAGCAAATGTCCACCATCATCGACGATGGCGATAGTGACAGCCCAGTTGTTGCGCAACGCTTCCGCTTCGGCGGCTGTGGCTATGGTCTTGACATCAGACATTTCAAGAAAGAGTTTGCTTTTCATTGGGTAAACCCATTTTTTAACGAGGAAACCAGCATAACTGAGGTCATGCCTTGATGCAGCAACTTGACCGGTAAATAAATCCTTACAAAAAGTAGGCGCCGGCCTGAATGATTTTGATGCAGGTGCTTGATTCCCGTAGAATCCGCACCAGCTGCAGATTGCAAGCGACAAGACGTTGCAGGACAGACTGCAGTTGCGAAAAGCGAAACAGCGCTGTCCAAATTTGATTTGATTTAGGAGAATTGACGATGACTGACAACATTCAATCGATTGGTCGGGGCTTTGGCGATCTGGCATCGGCCGAGCAACGCAATAAAGTGTTGCGCAATACCTACTGGCTTCTTGCACTGAGCTTGGTGCCAACCGTATTGGGTGCCTGGCTGGGAGTGGCTACCGGCATCACCCGCTCTTTGGGTGGCGGCTTGGGCATGATTGTGTTTTTGGGTGGTGCGTTTGGTTTTATCTATGCCATCGAGAAAACCAAGAATTCAGCGACCGGCGTCCCCGTTTTGCTGGGATTCACGTTCTTCATGGGCTTGATGCTGTCGCGCATGATTGCCATGGTGTTGGGCTTCAAGAACGGTCCCGATTTGATCATGACTGCCTTTGGCGGCACGGCCGGCGTGTTTTTTGTGATGGCAACGCTTTCCAGTGTCATCAAGCGTGACCTCTCCGGCATGGGCAAGTGGCTGTTTGTGGGGGCCATTGCGGTGATGGTCGGCGGCATTATCAACGTGTTCGTCGGATCAACTGCTGCCATGATGGCGATCTCGGTGGCAGTCATTGGTATCTTCAGCGCCTATATGCTGTACGACCTGAAACGCATTGTGGATGGTGGTGAAACCAACTACATCAGCGCCACGCTGGCCCTTTATCTGGACATCGTCAACGTGTTTCAGGCATTGCTGGCGCTGCTGGGCATCTTTGGTGGCGAGCGCGATTAAAGGCAATCTGCGGACACCAAAAAAAGACCCTCCGGGGTCTTTTTTTTGACCATTTATGTCACCAGATCAAACACCGCCAAGCTCTCCACATGAGCGGTATGTGGAAACATATTCACCACACCGGCAGCGGAACACCGATAACCCGCCTGGTGTACCAGCAGTCCAGCATCGCGTGCCAGGGTAGACGGATTGCAGCTGACATAGACAATCCGCTTTGGCGGTGTCCAACTGCCCGCCCCTGGAGTCGGTGGATGATTGACCGGATCCAGCTTTTGCTGATACAAGTCGGCCAAGGCCTGAATCAGGGCAAAAGCCCCTTCTCGTGGTGGATCAAGCAGCCATTTGTCCGCCAACCCGTCCTCAACCAATACAGCCGCAGTCATCTCGAAAAGATTTCTTGTCGCAAAATAAGTCGCGCAAAGCGCTTTGCCAATGCGCGTTACCGCTGTATTTTTAAAATAATTTTCGCGCGATCTTGCGACCAGCACCTCGCTACCCTCAACGCCAAGTACTTCCCGCGCTTGCGTCGCAAGCGGCAATGTGAAATTGCCCAAACCACAAAACCAATCAATAACCCGTTCTTCTTTTTGTACTTCCAACAATCGCAACGAACGTGCCACCAGGACCCGGTTGATATACGGATTGACCTGTGTGAAATCGGTCGGTCTGAAAGGCATGCTGATACCGAACTCGGGTATCTCATAACTTAGCTGCTCAGCTGCTTGATCCAGCAGTTGTACCGTCTCTGG
>JANXLW010000180.1 GCA_025354965.1 Betaproteobacteria bacterium | reverse complement strand
CATCGAGCTTCATGCCGTCGCTCATGGCGTGGTTGATGTCGTTGATGTCTTCGAGGGGCAGGTAGACGCCGGCGATCAGCTCACGAGCGATCGGGTACTTGGCCGAGAAGCCCCTGTTGGCAAGCCAGTAGTAGGTCTGGGGCGGGGGGAACACGCCTTTGGGGTCCTTGAGGAACTTCAGGTCGTATTTCTTCATGAATTCCGAGGGCTCCCACACGGTGGCCACGACCCACTCCTTGCGGGCAGTGGCTGACTTAACGGCAGCCGACATGGCAGCGGTACTGCCTTCCACCAGCTTGAGATTGATGCCATAGGACTTGACTGCGGTGGCAGCATCACGCATCAGACCGGAGCCGGGCTCGATACCCACGATCTTGCCGCCAAACTTGTCGGCGTTGGCATTGAGCTGGTCGGTGCTGTCAATCGGCACATATTTCGGCACCGCAAATGCCTGGAACAGGCCGTGGGAAACGGGCGAGAGCTTTTCCAGGCGGCTCTTGTTCTTGTCCCAGTGGTCTTGCGAGATGTAGTTGACCTGGCTTGCCAGCAGTTGCACGTCGCCCTTGCTCAGTGCAGCGAAGGCAATGCCCCACTCCGCAAACTGGGTGACCTTGACGGTGTAGCCCGCGTCTTCGAGGACCTTCTTGGTGACCGCCGTGATCGGTGTCAGGTCATCCCAGGACAAGGTGCCCATGGTGATGGTCTTCTCTTCGGCGTGCGCCGAAAAAATCGTCATGCCGGCTATGGCCACGGCACAAAGTGATTTCAAAAATGTCTTCATCGCTCAATTTCCTAAAAATAATTTCGCCAACCCAAAAAAGATTTGCTGCCACCAGCATTTCCACCATTGCAACGGCGCGTCAGCTTTCCCGCCCCGCCCGCAACTCCTGCCACCGGATCACCGAGTTGATGCCTAGCCAAGCAATGGGCTCGGGAGGGATACGACTTGGTTTCGGTTGATTTCTGAAGGTGTCCAGGTGCTTGGACGGTGTGCCTGTTGCCAGCTCCACTGCCAGCACACCCGCCAAAGTGCTTTTCACGGTTCCCAGTCCGTTTTCGCAGCAGGCCGAGAACAAGCCCGGTTCAATCTCGCCGAATGCCACACTGTTGTTCAGACTCAGGCACAGGCGCCCGGCCCAGCTGTACTCCATCGGCACGGCTTTGAGTTCGGGAAAGCGCGCCGCAAATGATTTTCCCTGGTCCGCGCCGATACCCGCCACGCGGGCCTCGGACACCTCCATGCTCGGGTCGTAGGTGAAGCGGGTGCGCACGACGATGCGACTCTTGCCCTGCGCAGTGATCTTGCGGATCGTGGCACCCATGGGGTCAGCGGGCAATAAAGCCCAACGCGGTGCGCCTGATACGCGTCCGCCGAAGTCTTTCTGGTCAAACGCCGCCGACATGGATGCATAGGTGAACACATGCATCAGACGGCCCTTGAAGTGGCCGAAACTCTGGATGTGGCCGTTCACCGCCAGGATTACCTTAGGTGCGTTGACCGATCCTTGCGGCGTGCGAGCACGCCAGGTAATGCCGATTTTATCCAGCGCTTGCACGGGCGAGTTCTCGAAAATGCGCACCCGCTGCTGGATGCCCGCCGCCAGCGCGTAGATGTAGTTAACCGGCTGGATCATCACGGCGCCGGGGGTGTGCAAGCCGCCCAGGTAGTAGTCGCTGCCAGTGAGTTCGCGCATGGCCTGCGCGTCGAGAACCTCGCGCTGCTCGCCTATGCGCTGCAGCGACTCGGCATACCGGGTGTTGAGCGTCATGCCGCGCGGTGAGGCCGCCGCGTTGATCTTGCCGCAAGGGTCGAACGCATCACGCGGAATCCGGTATTCCTCTGCCGCCGACTTGGCGAAGTCGATGGCGTGACGGTTCTGCGTAATCTCGGTGGCCGTCGTTTTTGCGTCCGCAGCGGAGTATTCGCCAGACGACAGGTTGTGCGGCACGTCAAGCAAGTGGCCGAAGGTCCTGCCGGGCGCAACTCGGGCTACATGATCGACGTGCCGCACAACCTGTCGTCTGGCGAATACTCCGCT
>JANXLW010000291.1 GCA_025354965.1 Betaproteobacteria bacterium | reverse complement strand
AGCAAGCTCAATGCCTGGTGGGGCAATGCGCAGGCGCTGTTTGAGGTGTCGCTGCAGGTGGGTGCGGGTGAACTGGTGGTGCTGCAAGGGCTCAATGGGGCCGGCAAATCGACACTCTTGCAGGCAATTATTGGCTTATGTCCCCGTGTTTCGGGCATAGTTAGCTATCAAAAACATAACGTCCTGGATTTACCGCCCCATGCCAGGGCAAAGGTCGGCATTGGTTTTGTGGCCGAAGACCGCCGCCTGTTTGCCAACCTGACCGTGCGGGAGAACCTGCACGTCGCCGCACGGGGCAAGGTGTCGCAAAACCTCGAAAAATCGCTGGCCCTGTTCCCGGCCCTCAAGCCCATGCTGCATCGCCCGGCCGGCCAGATGAGCGGCGGCGAACAGCAAATGCTGGCCATCGCCCGCACCCTGATGACCGAACCCAAACTGTTGTTGCTGGACGAGCCCTGCGAAGGCATTGCGCCCGTGCTGGTGGAGTCTGTCCTGCTCGCCTTGCTGCAACTCAAGCGGGAGGGCCTGGCCATGCTGGTGGCTGAGCAAAACCACCTGCTGGCCGACAGCGCCAACCGGGTCATCACCCTGGCGGGCGGGGCGTTTGTTTAGGTGACAATCGCCCAAAGCGCGACGCCACGATCCGCCAGACAAATGATTGTTAGACCTGCCCATGATCATCACCAGCCTGCTCGACACTGACCTCTACAAATTCACCATGATGCAGGTGGTGCTGCACCAGTTCCCCGGCGCGCAGGTGGAGTACAAGTTCAAGTGCCGCAACGGCGGGCTCAATGCCGACGGCAAGGCCAGCGTCAACCTGGCCGCGCATGTGAATGAAATCCGCGATGAAATCCGCTCGCTGTGCAGCCTGCATTTTCAGGATGCAGAGCTGGCTTATCTGCGTTCCATGCGCTTCATCAAAAGCGATTTTGTCGATTTTCTGGGCCTGTTCCGGCTGAATGAAAAATACATCACCATCACGCCCCGGGCCAGTGGCGAGATCGACATCACGATCCGTGGCCCCTGGCTGCACACCATCCTGTTTGAGATTCCGGTGCTGGCCATCGTCAACGAGGTGTATTTCCGCAAGCTCAACCGGGTGCCGGATTTTGTCGAAGGCCGACTGCGGCTGGACCACAAAATTGGGCTTTTGCGCGGTGAGGGCCTGGCCGACTTGAAGATTGCCGACTACGGCACCCGCAGGCGTTTCTCCAAAGCCTGGCAAGACGAGGTGTTGCGGGTCTTGTCGGCCCAACTCGGCACCCTGCAAAGCCCTGGCAAGGTGTCGGGCGTGTCCGGCCAACTGGCCGGCACCAGCAACGTCTTGTTTGCCATGAAGCTGGGCCTCACGCCTCTTGGCACCATGGCGCATGAGTACCTGCAGGCGGCGCAGGCCCTGGGGCCGCGTTTGCGCGACAGCCAGGTGTTTGGCTTTGAATCCTGGGCGCGCGAATACCGGGGCGACCTGGGCATTGCCTTGAGCGATGTCTACGGCATGAACGCGTTTTTGCGCGACTTTGACATGTATTTTTGCAAGCTGTTTGACGGCGC
>JANXLW010000287.1 GCA_025354965.1 Betaproteobacteria bacterium | reverse complement strand
GGTGTTGCGGCCTTGTACGCGGGAGGCGTGTTGGCGCAGTCAGCAACCGAGCTGCAACGTGTTGAAGTCACGGGTTCCGCCATCAAGCGCACCACTGTTGAAGGGCCGGCACCTGTGGAGGTGGTGACACGCAAGGAAATTGAACGCACCGGCGCAACTTCGGTCAATGAACTGTTGCACAGCATTCCTTCGATTGACATTTTTGACCAGGGAGAACTGGCCTCCAATTCACCCTCCGGCTCCGGCACCGCCAGCATCCGCATGCGCGGCCTGAGCGAGAGCAATGTGCTGGTTCTACTCAATGGTCGCCGCCTGCCGGTCAACGCCTTGTATGACTCGTCCGGCGCGGGTGCCGCCTTTGACATCAATTCGCTGCCGATCGGCGCGATCGATCGGATTGAAATCCTGAAAGATGGTGGCTCTGCCATTTATGGTGCAGACGCAGTGGCGGGTGTTGTCAATTTCATCACCAAAACCGACTACCAGGGCATCGAAGCAACCGCCAGCTACGGCAGCAGCAGCCGCAACGATGGCAAGGAAAAACGCTTTGGCCTGTCCGCCGGTTTTGGCGACCTGAGCAAGGACAAATACAACGTGCTGCTTGGCTTGGATGTTTTCAAACGCGACCCCATTTTGCGCAAGGATCGTGCTATCTCCAGTTCAGTCGACTTCAGGTCTCAAGGTGGCAAGGATGCGCGCAGTGGGTATTCGCCTTACGGCAATGTGGCCAATCCGAACGCCGGTTATGGGTATGCCGGATTGCCCTACACAGCATGCCCGCCGGCTAACCTGGGTGCTGGCAACATCTGCCGCTATGACTTCAACGCGAGTCTGCTCAGCGCCTACAACGGCGCCGACCGTTTGAGCGCACTGGCCGTTGGTACGGTGCAATTGACACCAACGACCAAGGCGTTTGCCGAGTTGACTTATTCGACCTCCAAAGATCACTTTGAGGCGCACCCGGTGCCCGCTTACTTTCTTGTTCCCATTACGAGTCCCGCTCAATTGCCCTATGAGGAGCCGTCGGCTCCTGGAAACGTTTATATCCTCGGCCGTTTCATGCAGGGCGGCCCGCGCATCACGGATCGCAAATCCGATTTCCTGAATACCGCCTTGGGTGCAGATGGAACCGTTGGCAACTACGACTGGAAAATCAACCTGAACCATGGTGTAAGCAAGGTGACCAATAGCGATTCCAATTATTACAACAAAGATCTGTGGGATGTTGCGACTTCCAATGGGTCGATCAATCCGACAGTGAATACCAACGATGCAGCCCTGGTGGAGAGTTTGAAGGTATCCCCGGTACGTGTAGGCACATCCACACTGAGCAGTTTGAATGGTCAGGTCAGTGGGGACCTGACCCAGTTGCCGGCTGGCATGCTGCGCTTTGCAGTCGGCGCCAGTGCCAACAATGAGTCATTGGTGGACACACCTGACGCGCTGACTCAAGCCGGGAAGGTGGTTGGCAGCATTCAGCAATCAGCGGTTGATGCGTCACGCAGCTTTCAGGCGGTCTACGGCGAGCTGTCCATCCCTGTGACCCAAACCGTTGAGGCGCAAGCGGCGATGCGCCACGACAGGTACGGTGATGCCAGTGCCACCAGCCCCAAGCTGGGCGCCAAGTGGACTGTCAATCCAAGCTTGGCGTTTCGCGGCTCCTACACCAAGAGTTTCCGGGCCCCGGTCTTGAAGCAGTTGTATGGTGCCCAGGAACAAGGGGCGACGAATATCACCAACCCGGCTTCGTGCCAATTGCTCGGTATCGCGCTGCTTGCAGACGGAACGTGCTCGGCTTCGGCCTTTCAGGTGAATGGTTCAAACCCCAACCTGAAGCCTGAAACCGGCAAGACGCTGAATTTGGGTGTGGTGTTTGAACTGGCGAAAAACTTCAATGCCAGTGTGGACTATTGGAAAATTCAAAAGACCAATAATATTTCGTCACCATCCCTAACATCTGCCATTGAGCAAGGCTTTTTCAGCAGGTCTGGTGCACAAACCTTGATTTTCACCACTCTTCAGAACGTTGCCGAGAGTGAAACGGCAGGGGTGGATGTCGATGCCCGCTGGCGTCTGCGTGGCACGGCGATTGGCGATGTGACGATTCGCAACCTGTTGACCTGGTACCAGGCGCAAAGGAGCCGCACTGCCGCCGGCGATGATTGGTCTAACTTCCTTGACACCTATGCAACGCCCAAATTCCGCAATGGACTGAACGTCACCAGCGAGCTCGGGCCCTGGACGTTTGGTGGAACCCTGAAGACCACCGCCGGTTTCCTGGACACGGACCTGTCGATTGAATCCAATGCAGCTATAACCCATCCCGTAACACGCAGGGTGGCGTCGTTTACTGAGCTGGATGTGATGACACAGTACTCCGGGTACAAGAATCTGGAACTAAGCTTTGGCATCAAGAACCTGATGGATCGCATGCCACCATTCAGTATGCAGAACGCCAGCAGCAACTCGTACACCCAGATGGGTTTTGCCGAGCTGTACACCGATCGTGGACGCTTCTTCTATGTGGGAGCGAAGTACACTTTCCGTTGATATTGGGTGACTCCAGAAAAAGGGCGCTGATTCAGGCGCCCTTTTTTGCTTCACCGGAGGTGTATTGTTTCCTACTTGCACCATGGTTGGTCCTATTTTCAATGAAACCATGACATCATCACTTTCCTCTCTTCGTCGTCGAACCTTTGTCGCATCCGGTCTGTTGACACCGGCCTTGGCACGTATTGCGTGGGCACAAGAGGCCGCCCCGGCAGCGACATTGGATGTCAATAGCTTTTTCCGGACACCACAGTTGTCTTCGTTGCGCTTGTCGCCCGATGGGCGCAATGTGGCTGCGCTGCGTGAATTCCGTGATCGCATCAACATTACCGTGGTCGACGTCACAACCCGAAAACCGCTGATCATCACCAGCTTCACGGATGGCGACGTGGCAAGCCTGTCGTGGGTGAACAAGGATCGGTTGATCTTTACCATGATCGATCGCGAACGCGGCAGCGGCGACCAGATTGGCAGCGGTTTGTTTGTGATTGACCGGGACGGTCAAAACTTCAAACCCATGATTGAGCGCAGTCTGTTGACCGAGGGACAGAAACTGCTTCCGGCCGGCACCACCTTGCATGACCGTTGGTTGGAACATGGCCAGCCAACGGACGATGTCGTGGTGGCAGTGCCATCTGTTCAGGGACGCGGCCGATTTTCCAGCAACCTTTACCGACTCAACACGGTGACCGGCCGCAGCACGTTAATGACGCTGGGCGGTCCCGCGGACGCGCAGGCATGGGTGGTTGACCGGTCCAACGTGGCACGCGCCGCGACATCCACAGTCGCTGATTTGACCAGTGTTTATCTGCGCGATTCCGAGCAGTCACCGTGGCGCCTGATCTTCAAGTTCGGACCGGCGGATCCGACCGCTGCGGTGGTTCCTATTGCTTTTGATGCCAATGGACAGTTATACGTCAGCGCCTATGCCGGCTCTGACACGGCAGGCATCTACGGCTACGATGCCAAGGCGGGCGTGTTGGACGCCCAGCCAGTATTTGCAGTGAAAGGCTTTGATGTCACGGGCGGCCTGCGATTCAGTGCGGACGGAGCTCGATTGCTGGGGGTTGATTACGATGCCGAAAGACCAAGCACCTACTGGATCGACGAGACCCTGGCGAAGGCGCAAGCTCAAGTTGATCAGGCTTTGCCGGATCATGTGAATCAATTGCAAGTCCCGCTCACTGCAGGTGGGGGACCCATTCTGGTTACCTCCTATTCTGACCGTGATCCAGGGCGCTTTCTACTTTTTGATCCGCAGGCCACCAAGATAGAACAGATTGCCCAGTCACGCCCCTGGATGCCGGTGGAACGCATGCGACCTACACGGTTCATACGCTACCCAGCCCGTGATGGACTGTCGATTCCGGCGCAGTTGACCCTGCCAACCGGCCAAGGCCCTTTCCCGATGATCGTGTTGCACTACGGCGGACCGTGGGTGCGTCCGATCGAGTGGCGCTGGGATCCCCATGTTCAATTTCTAGTTTCAAGAGGTTACGCTGTCTTTATGCCGGCGCCGCGTGCATCAACCGGGTTCGGCGTCAAGCTGTTCAAAGCCGGCTGGAAGCAGTGGGGTTTGGGTATGCAGGACGACGTTACCGACGGTGTTCAACAGTTGATCAAGGACGGGATCGCAGACCCGAAACG
>JANXLW010000235.1 GCA_025354965.1 Betaproteobacteria bacterium | reverse complement strand
GTTGAGGCATTTATACGCCCGGAAGTGGCCAGTCTGTCACGCACTGCCAGCCTGTTCTCTGACGCCGGTCTACCCCACTACCAGGCTCAAATAGACAGCCTGCTGTTCGACGGTGCCAACTCGGCGGTGCTATTGCACGAGACTCGCTCGGGCACAGTATTTCGTATTGCGCTTCCCCAGACCGGCCACCTGTCCGATCTCATGGTGGGTGAAACCGTGAGCTTTGGCTTTGACCCGCAGCGGGCGGTGTGCTTTGCATACTGAAGTGGCAGCCAGCAACCAGGCGCAGGTGCGACTGATGCTTGTGCTGCTGCTGGCACCGGCGCTGCTGTGGCTGGCGGGACTGGTTGTGCTACCGCACGTCGAGCTCGGCATTTTGTCGCTGCGCGAGCGCGTGGCGCCGCGTGTCTACGAGGTCAGCCTGGCGCAATACCGCACCTTTGTCGAAGAGCCGCTGTACTGGCACACCTTTGTGCGCACGGCGACGATGTCGATTCTGGCCACCTTCATCACTCTGCTGATGGCGTTCCCGATCGCCTGGATGATTGCCAAGATAGTGCGTGGCCGCGCCAAATCGATGCTGTTCATTTTGTGCCTGATCCCGTTTTGGGTCAGCGAGACGGTGCGCACCCTGGGCTGGATGATTTTGCTGCGCGAGTCGGGCGTGTTGCCGGGGCTGCTGGTTTCTCTGGGGCTGACACCGGTGCCGGTGGAGTTGCTGTACCACGACGCTACCATCATGGTTGGACTGGTCTACACGTCCATGCTGTTCATGGTGGTTCCACTCATTGGTGCGCTGGAGAGTCTGGACGACTCATTGATCGAGGCCGCCTACGATCTGGGCGGCAACGGCTGGTCGATATTGCGCCAGATCGTCATTCCACATGCGGCACCCGGCATTGTGGCCGGCTGCATCGTGGTCTTCATGCTGACCCTGGGCAATTACCTGACACCGACGCTGCTGGGTGGCAAGAACTCACAATGGTTTACCGAACAGATTTATACCCAGTTCATCACCCGTTTTAACTGGGAACAGGGGGCGGCATTTGGCTTTTTACTGCTGGGTTTGTCGACCGCCATCGTCTGGTTGGGTCTGCAACTCAGTGGCCAAAAATTTGGCGAAGTGATGCGGCGCTCATGATCCCCTCACTGCCCCGCCCGCTCTGGCTGCGCGCCAGCACTTTTGTGTACGCAGTGGTCTTCTTTGCCTTCCTGTTTTTGCCGCTGGTAGTGGTGGCAGTATTTGCCTTTAACAACGCGCCCTACCCGGCGCCGCCATGGCGCGGCTTTACGCTGGACTGGTTTCTAAGCGGCTCCCTGGGTAGTGGTCGTCGCGGCCTGTTTGCCGACACCGCCCTGCTGGGCAGTCTGTGGACCAGTGTGGTGGTGGCCAGTTGGGTCACTGTTCTTGCGGTGCTGGTCGGTACCGCCAATGCGTTCCTGATTGAACGTATCGAGTTTCGCGGCAAGCGGGCGCTATCGTTGTTAATGCTGGCGCCACTGGTCATCCCCGGTGTGATTCTTGGTATCTCGATCCTGGCCTTCGCCAGCCGCATTGCCAACCTGGCAGACGACTTGTGGGGGCTGGAGCTGGAGTTTTTGCGTCCCGGATTGCCTCTGGTGGTGCTGGGGCAGTTTTCCTACATTGTGTCGATTGCCAGTCTCACCATTGCGGCGCGACTCAAGCGCTTCGACGTCACGCTGGAAGACGCCGCCTACAACCTCGGTGCCTCGCGCCTGGCCGTATTTGCCACCATCACTTTGCCCTACCTGCAACCCGCCCTCATTGGCGCTGCCGCCATATCCTTCCTGATGTCGTTTGAGAACTTCAACACGACGCTGATGCTGGTCGGTTCGGACGCACCGCTGACGGTCATGATGTATGGTCGAATGCGTGAAGGCGCCACACCGGTGCTAAACGCAGTGAGTTTGTTTTTGATGGTGGCCTCGGCTTTGTTGGCACTCACCTTGCTGCGCGGAGCGAAAGCGGATAAAACCCGCACCTAGCCGGGTCGGTTGTCAATCCCAAGTGACCAAACTGCCTGGTCAGTGTGGCTTGACTTTAAATGTTTACCAACTCTGCTCATGGCAAGGCTTAGCGAGACCTGTTGCCCACCCTTTGGCTTCTTGAAATAAAATACAACGAACTGACCAGAACGAAGCACGCAGCATTGAACCAGCTTCCCGGCGGATCAGATCCTGGAATATCGTCCAATTACAAATCTTTGGGAATGAACACTTGTTAAGCCGCAACAATCCGCTGAATTCCGGTCGCAACCGACTTGTGAACGGAGCCGTTGACCTCTACCTAAGGTCGCATTGATAGTTATCGCGACCCTCTATCGGTCCAGGGCATGAGACCAACTTCAAGGGACCGTTCATCACCGCGCGCAAAAGCCCGGCGGGATCGGCGCCGCCGGTGGAAGCCCGCGAGATTGCGCTTGAGCATCGAACATGCACTGCTGATTTCGCTACTGATTCATGCCTTCATCCTGACCCTGCAGTTTGACCTGTCCGGCGTCGGACAGCCAGGTGGTATTTTTGGAAACAGCGGGGGACGCGCCACTGCGTCTGCTTTGAAGGTAGTGCTTGCCTCAGTGCCCGGTCCGGTCTCGACGCCGAATTCGGTAACCGCGCCGACGCAAGAGATTAAAACCGGCGCAAATCCCGCCCAAAGCCAGCGAGCCGGTGCTCCCATCCCAAATGTCCCCTCTGTAAGCGATTCCAACAAGGAACCGGTGCGTTCCAAACCGGATGCAGCCGCCCCGGATGCGACAAAACAACCGGTCGCGACTCCACCTCCAAAACCTCAGCCACCAGAGGCGGCCCGGCCGCCGACATTGAAGAAGGAACCCGTCAAACGAGAAGTTTCACGGCAGGAGGCAACGCGAAGACAAGCCTTGCGTCAGGAAAGGCAGCTTCAAAAGGCCGCTCGGCAAGAAGCGCGAAAGCAGGAAGCGCTAGAGCGCCGAAGGGTACGACTGGAAGCAGCACAACTTGAGGCCCAACGCAAGGAAACATTGAAACAGGAATTGGCACAGCAAGCGCTCAAGCAGGAGGCGGTACGCCAGGAAGCGCAGCGCGTGGAAGCAGCCCGGCAGGAAGCGCTAAAGCAGGAGACTGCGCGACAAGAAGCGGTGCGCCAGGAAGCTCTCAAGCAGGAGGCGGCACGCCAGGAAGCTACTCGTCAGGAAGCGCAGCGCGTGGAAGCAGCGCGACAAGAAGCGGCGCGCCAGGAAACTTTGCGACAAGAAGCGCTGAGACAGGAAGCGCTAAAGCAGGAGACTGCGCGACAAGAAGCAGAACGGCAGGAAGCTCTGAAGCAGGAAGCTTTGCGTCAAGAGGCGCAGAACCAGGAGGCAGCCCGACAGGAGGCTTCGAGGCAGGAATCACTCAGACAAGACGCCGCACGCCAGGAGGCCGCTAGACAAGAAGCCTTGCGTCAGGCCAGTAGCGCCTCAAATGCCACTGCATCAAACGCGCGCGATGCCGGGTCATCTGCAGTACCTCCTGCAGGTGGCAAGTCCTCGACCATCGCGACGCAGACCGGTAAAGACGCCGCCGCGGTTGCCGATGGCCGTCCAAGCCCATCTCGCGAACCAGGCACAGTGGCCGCAGCGGTCAACACGCAACCTTCTCGCTCTGCCGATAAGCGACCGGAATCCCCGATCGACAGCCCGCGACGCATAACACTACTGGGACGCACAGAAAGAGACATTCGCCTGCTGATGTTTGCCGAGGGTTGGCGACAGAGAGTTGAGCAAAATGCACCCTTTGACTTGCTGCAAGCGGCCAAGACTGGCGCGTATGTGAATCCATTGGTCACAGTGGCACTGCGGCGCGATGGCAGCGTCGAAAGCGTTGTCATCAATCGATCAAGCGGCGTGCCAGCCATCGACAACGCCGTGCGGCAAATCGTGCTGATGCTCTCTCCATACGAACCAATTCCGCGTGATCTGGGCTTGGACTATGACGTGGTCGAGATCGTCCGGGTGTGGACCTTCGACGCTGGGCTCCGTCTGGTCTACGGAAGGCGTTAGCAACGCAGGGGTGATGGCGATTTTGATTGAACTTTCTACCCGCTGGTGGGCAAGTTTACGGCACAGGAAAATATCTTGAGGTCCGAAGCTGTACAGAACCTAAAGAGGTGAAGTTCGTTTTCCGTACTTTTTCCGCACCGGCAAGAAAAAAGCACTTGACGTTTCCGCTAAGTGCTTGATTTCATTCGAGATTTTGGTAGGCGCGATTGGACTCGAACCAACGACCCCCACCATGTCAAGGTGGTGCTCTAACCAGCTGAGCTACGCGCCTAAGGATTGCCCGAGAGGCGCGAGTATACCAGTACTGGTCGCACCCGCACCTCACGGAAGACTGAAACATCGACTTGAAATGGTTGCGCGATAATTGACGCTTACGTTAACGTCAATTGTTATTTGGAGATCACTATGGACATCGCAGGCAAAGTATTTATCGTCACTGGCGGCGCATCGGGATTGGGCGAGGGCACGGCTCGCATGCTGGCAGCCAAAGGCGGCAAAGTTGTCATTGCCGACATGCAGGCTGACAAAGGTGAGGCCATTGCCAAAGAAATCGGTGGCGCCTTCATCAGGTGCGATGTCAGTCAGGAGATTGATGGTCAGGCGGTTGTGGCCAAGGCGGTGTCGATGGGCAAATTGATGGGCTTGGTCAACTGTGCCGGCATTGCACCGGCCGAAAAAACCGTCGGCAAGCATGGCGCACACAGCCTCGGTGTTTTCAGCAAATGCATCGCCGTCAATTTGATCGGCAGCTTCAATATGATTCGGCTCGCCGCCGACGCCATGTGTAAAAACGATCCTGAAGCCACCGGTGAGCGCGGTGTCATGATCTCCACAGCGTCTGTCGCCGCCTATGACGGCCAGATTGGCCAAGCGGCGTATAGCGCCTCCAAGGGCGGCATCGTCGGCATGACATTGCCCATCGCACGCGACTTGGCTCGTAACGGCATTCGCAACATGACCATTGCTCCCGGGATTTTCGGTACGCCCATGATGTTCGGCATGCCCAAGGAAGTGCAAGATTCGCTGGCCGCCAGCGTACCTTTTCCGTCACGCCTGGGTACACCGCAAGATTACGCCAAACTCGCGCTGCACATTTTTGAGAATGACATGCTCAACGGAGAAGTGATCCGACTCGACGGCGCCATCCGCCTGGCTCCGCGTTAGGTTAGGTGCAATGGACGCTCCCAGTTGAAGAGTCGTTCAGTCGGGTAGTGTTCAATCCAAAGGTCGTGTGACAGCGTGCCTGGAGTCCGCGCGATCTTCAGGTTTCTACAATCGCCGTATGTCCATTCCGCAAACCTTCATCCAGGAGTTGCTTGCCCGCGCCGACGTCGTGGAGATCGTCGGTCGTTATGTACAGCTTAAAAAGGGAGGGGCCAATTTCATGGGCCTGTGCCCATTTCACGGCGAAAAATCTCCCTCGTTTTCAGTCAGTCCCGCCAAGCAGTTCTATCACTGCTTTGGCTGCGGCAAAAACGGCAATGCCATCAGTTTTTTAATGGACCATGCCGGCATGACGTTTGTGGAGGCAGTGAAAGACCTCGCCCAGCAATTCGGTTTACAGGTACCAGAAGACAGCGCCAACCCACAGGACCAGGCTCGTGCAGCAGAGCAGCGACACAAGCAAAACACCTTGAACGAAGTGCTTGAAAAAGCCGGGGACGCTTACCGAAAAAATCTTAGGGACTCGACCAAAGCAGTCGACTACCTCAAAGGTCGCGGCTTATCGGGGGAAATCGCCAGACAGTTCGGCCTGGGCTACGCGCCGACCGGTTGGCGCAGTCTGGCCAGCGTCTTTGCGAACTACGACGACCCGCTGCTGGTGGAAAGCGGACTGGTGATCCTAAGCGCGGAAGAAGGCGAGGACGAGAAGCGCTACGACCGCTTTCGTGACCGGGTGATGTTTCCGATACGCAACGTCAAGGGTGAATGCATCGGTTTTGGCGGGCGGGTGCTGGGTGATGAGAAACCCAAATATCTCAACTCCCCCGAGACACCGGTTTTCAGCAAGGGGCACGAACTGTACGGTTTGTTTGAAGCCAGAGCTGCCCTGCGCGAACATGGCTATGCATTGGTGACCGAAGGCTACATGGATGTGGTAGCGCTGGCCCAACTAGGGTTCCCCAATACAGTTGCCACGCTGGGGACGGCCTGCACAGCAGAACACGTGCAAAAGCTGTTTCGCTTTACCGACTCGGTAGTGTTCAGCTTCGATGGTGACGCCGCTGGCCGACGTGCAGCGCGCAAGGCGCTTGACGTTGCGCTACCCTTTGCCACGGATGTGCGCAACATCAAATTTTTGTTTTTGCCGACCGAGCACGATCCCGACAGTTTCATTCGCGAGTTTGGCAAGGATGCGTTCGCACGCTATGTCAGCGAAGCCGTCCCATTGAGCCGCTTTTTGATTGAAGCCGCACGTGACGATTGCGACCTCAACACAGCAGAAGGCCGTGCCCGTATGGCCAGCAACGTCAAGCCTCTATGGACAGCGTTGCCCGACGGCACGTTCAAGCGTCAGTTGCTCAATGAGATAGGCGAACAGGTTGAAATTGACGCGCGTGAGCTTTTTGCCTTGTGGTTGCCACCGGTCGGCGCCAGGCACAATTCAGATTCGCCTTGGCGCGCTCGTCGCGGGTCTTCCTATCAGTCCAGCGCCATGGTTAGTCGACGTCTCCCGGTGCGGCCCTCGGTGGAGGCCAGAGCCAGCAATATTGTTCAATTGTTGCTTAGGAACTCTTCGTTTTGGGAACAGTTGACGGCACTCGACCATGAATCACTGTGCGCTCTGGACGGGCAATTTGGAGACTTTTTTCGCTGGTTCGATAGTCAGGCGCACGAGCATGGACCGCAACCAATGGCCGCTTTGGAAGTTGGAATGGGAGATCAACCGTTTGAAAAAATGGCACGCAAGATCATTGATATTGACAATCTTCAACCCTTGGGCAGGTTGGTTGAGGATCCGGAAACGCCCCTGACCGAATTGAAAACAGCGGTGCTGCAGCTTAGGCTTGACGTGCTTGACCTGGAGCTCAATCAGGTGCAAGCGATGCCGTCCGGCGATCCTGGCAAGCGAATTCAGCAGGAGGCACTGATCAGAGAACAAAATGCCCTGCGTACACAACGGGAAAATCTGAAAAAGCTTGAACCCACCACCCCGAGATAAACCTGAATTGAATTTCTGTCGTTTCGAGGTATAATCCAAGGCTGATTGCTGGCAATAGCGACAACAGCACCTCCGGGCTCAGCCAAACGATGACACCGATCACGACCGGCTACCTCACCGCAAGGACTGCACACCAAATGTTCGCCCTCACTTTTTGCCACTGACTATTTGTTCACTGTCCCGCAAACTGCGCCTTTATTTTTAAGCGCCTGTTTACATTGCCTTTTTCTGAAGTTCTGAGGTTTTACATGCCCGCTCAAACATCCAAGAAGCACGCCCAGCCTGCCACCAGCAAGGTTATGACTAAAACCAAACCTGTTGCCAAACCAAAGCCAGCGAAGGCAGTGCTCAAAGTTGCAGCCAAAGCCGCGATCAAAAAGCCCGCATTAAAAACCAAAGCTGCGCCGCTACCCAAGTCGGCCGCCAAAACCACAGCCATCGCAGCGAAAAAATTCGCGACGCCGGTTGCGGTCACTGAAGTTGTAACCAAGAAAAAACCGGGACGCCCGCCCAAAGGCACTTCCGGTGAAATCGCCGTAGCGCCACCAACCGGGGCCAAGCGTGGACGCAAACCGAAGATTGTGACTGCAGTCGCTAGTGTGGACAGCCTTGACATGGCCGACATCGAAGCTGACCTGGTGGGAGAACCGATCGCCGCTGGTGAGAAGGTCAAGCCATTGCGCATGAAGATCAGCAAGGCGAAGGAACGCGCGCTGATGAAAGAGTTTGGTCTGGACGAAACAGTGCTGTCCGAGGAAGACATTGCCAAGCGCCGTCTGCGCCTCAAAGCCCTGATCAAGCTGGGCAAAACACGCGGCTACTTGACCCACGGAGAAATTTCAGACCACTTGCCCGACAAACTGGTCGATGCTGAGACGCTTGAGGTCGTGATCTCCATGCTTAACGACATGGGCGTGGCCGTGTATGAGCAAACGCCAGACGCCGAGACCCTGCTGCTCAACAACAACGGCCCGACTGCTGCGACTGAAGAAGAAGCCGAGGAAGAAGCTGAGGCTGCCTTGTCCACCGTGGACAGCGAATTCGGTCGCACCACCGACCCGGTGCGCATGTACATGCGCGAAATGGGCACCGTGGAGCTGCTGACGCGGGAAGGCGAAATTGAAATCGCCAAGCGCATTGAAGGCGGTCTGATGGCGATGATGGAAGCCATTTCGGCCTCCCCCGCCACCATCGCTGAAATCCTGCGACTTGGTGAAGAAATCCGTGAAGGCAAGATTGTCATCACCACCATAGTGGATGGGTTCTCCAACCCGAATGAAGCCGACGACTACGTTGCCGAAGAAGACTTTGATGAATTCGACGCTGCCGATGATGACGATGGCAAAGGCGGCTCCAAAGCATTGACAAAAAAACTGGAAGAGCTCAAACGCGAAGCGCTCAGCCGCTTCGACAGACTGCGTGAACTGTTTGAGAAAGTCCACAAAATCTATGACAAGGAAGGTTACGGCACACCCAGCTACGTCAAGACCCAAAGGCTGTTGAGCGAAGAGCTCATGTCGATCCGTTTTACCGCCAAGGCGATTGAAAAACTTTGCGACATGGTGCGCGCCCAGGTTGACGATATCCGCAAGAAGGAACGCGAACTGCGTCGCATCATCGTGGACAAATGCGGTTACCCCCAGGTCAACTTCATTGCCGATTTCAGTGGTCGTGACAGAAATGGCAACAAGATTCCAAGCCAATTGCTGAACCTGAAATGGATCGAGAAGCAAACCGCCGCTGGCAAGCCCTGGAGCGCCATCATGGGGCGCAACATTCCACCGGTGCAGGATTTGCAGCAAAAGCTGACCGATCTGCAGGCCCGTGTGGTAGTGCCACTGGACCAGCTCAAGGACATCAACAAACGAATGAACGAAGGCGAGTCTTCATCACGCGCCGCCAAGAAAGAAATGATCGAGGCCAACCTGCGGCTGGTTATCTCGATCGCCAAGAAGTACACCAATCGTGGTTTGCAATTCCTGGACTTGATCCAGGAAGGCAACATTGGTCTGATGAAGGCCGTGGA
>JANXLW010000229.1 GCA_025354965.1 Betaproteobacteria bacterium | reverse complement strand
GGGCTGTACTGCGCATGAAAGATCACACTGAACAGCCCCGCTGCTCCACCAAGGCCAGACTGACACACTTGGAGCCAATGCGCATGCCCTGGAGAGTCAGCAAGTGCGGGATGCAACACCTGGGCAAATTCGGCGCGGGTCTGGCACCAGCGGGCCAATTCGCGCGTCGCTTCGTCATGCGCGCGGTAACGCAACGCCATGCTGGGCAGCGAGCGCAACACTGTTTCTGCGTCGTTGACGCCGACACCTAAGCCCAAGCGCATGTGCGTCAGTTTGAGTTTCATGTGCAACGCGGCGTCACGGGTAATGACGCTGCCCATCAGCACATCGCCACCACCGCTGGGGTACTTGGTCAACGCATGCACCGAGATATCAACACTCAAGGTGGGATCGACACCCGGGACCAGATCAAACGGAGCAAAGGCGAGTCCTGCACCCCAGGTGTTGTCCAGCGCCGTCCAGACACCACGTGCCTTGCAAATACGCACCATCTCGCACAGGTCCGGAAACTCAAGCGTCACAGAGCCGGCCGCTTCCAGCCAGACCAGGCGGGTTTGCGGACCGATTTTGGTCGCCAGATCCAGCGCATTCATGGGGTCGTAATAGCGGTGCGAGATGCCCCAGCCTTTTAGCTCGCCTTCCGCCAACACCTTGTTGGGACCATAAGCGTTGTCCGGGATGAGTACTTCATCACCGCTGCGCAAAAGGGACAGTGCCACCGTGGCAATCGCCGCCAGGCCGCTGGGTAGCAACAGGCATTGCAGGCCGCCTTCAAGCGTGCACAAACGCTCTTCCAGCGTGTAGGTCGTCGGTGTGCCGTGCAAACCATAGGTGTAGGCGGTTTTATCTTTCCACTGAAAGCTGCGCATGGCAGCAACGTTGGGAAAGATGACGGTGGAGGCCTTGAACACGCCCGGCTGCGGAGCGACAAATCCGGCAGGTGGCGTGTACGGGTGATGAATCAGCACTGTGGTTGGATCGGCCATAGTCAACTCAACGTTCAAACGCTCCACTTTTGGATCAACTGTTCGGGGCGCGTTGCGTCGTAGCCCTCAAACGGCTGGTGAATCCAGGGATTGGTGGGCAAAAATTCTACCGAGTAATCGGGTGTGAAAATGGACAGCGCCTTGGTCCAGATAACGCCACTGCGCAATTCTGTAATGGGAGCGTAGTCGTTCTTGAGCTGATTCATCACGGCCTTCAGCGTGTGGCCGGAATCGGCCAGGTCGTCCACCAGCAAAACCTTGCCGGCAATCTCGCCTTTGGGCGTAGTGATGAAACGCGCAATGTCCAATATGCCCTGCACGGTACCCGCATCGGAACGATAAGAACTGGTGGACATGATGGCCAGCGGCTTGTCAAAGACGCGCGACAGGATGTCGCCGGGGCGCATACCGCCACGCGCCAGACACAAAATGGTGTCGAATTGCCAGCCTGATTGATGTATCTTGATGGCCAGTTTTTCAATCAGGTTATGGTATTCGTCATAACTCACATACAAGTGTTTGCCGTCTTCCGTCAACATGGTTTTACTCCTGAATCAATCAATTAAATAGGGATGGCGCAGCAAGATGGTTTGCCTGCGATCCGGTCCGGTCGACACCATGTGAATTGGGACGCCGGTAACCTGCTCAATGCGCTGCAGATACAGGCGCGCATGTGTCGGTAACTTTTCAAACTGGGTGACGCCCACCGTGCTGTCGCTCCAGCCTTCCATGCTCTCATAAACCGGTTTGCAGCGTTCAATGTCATCGGCGCCCATCGGCAGGATGTCTATCAGCTGCCCGTCCAGCTGGTAGCCGGTACACAACAGCAGTTCTTTCAGACCATCCAGCACATCCAGTTTGGTGATGCACAAACCGGTCAGGCCGTTGACCTGGGCCGAGCGCTTGAGCAAGGCCGCATCAAACCAACCGCAGCGGCGTGAACGGCCGGTGGTGACGCCCTTCTCGAAGCCGACCGTGCTCATGTGGTAGCCGGGAGTGCCAGGCTTTTCCCAATCGAGCTCGGTGGGGAACGGGCCACCGCCCACGCGGGTGCAGTAGGCCTTGGTAATACCCAGGATGTAATGCAGCATGCCCGGGCCCACGCCCGCGCCGGCTGACGCATTACCGGCCACGCAGTTGCTTGAAGTCACAAATGGATAGGTGCCGTGATCCACATCAAGCAGCGTGCCCTGCGCGCCTTCAAACAGCAGGTTGGCGCCGGCACGGTGCGCGTCGTTGAGTTCACGTGACACATCCGCCATCATCGGCTTGAGGAGTTCGGCGTGACGCATGGCTTCGTCGTACACCGTGTCGAAATCAATCGCGGG
>JANXLW010000213.1 GCA_025354965.1 Betaproteobacteria bacterium | reverse complement strand
CGGAGCAAGGGGCGGGAGTGCATTGGAGAGTCGTCACACTGGTATCCGCACCACCTCCGCAGCCCGCCAGTAAAGCAAGGCCACAGACGCATGCGAGGATGTGCCTGAGGATTGACTTGAACATCGCTACTCCAGCCCGATACGATCTGGGTTCAGGCCAGCGGGCAGCATGGAGCGGCGAAACGCAAAGCCCGAAAACACATTCAAGTGCGCTGTGGACTGCACGACCAAATCCAGGTCCTCATGACGAAAGCGCCTCTGGATGCCAGGACGGCGTGCCGCGGCCTGTGCAGACGTTGTGTAAGTCGGGTAGGACGCCCCCAGCACGGCCGAGAGATCCGGTTTGGACAAGGTATTCCAGGCCACCGCAAACACCACACCATTGGCCGCCACATACTGGCGCAAATGGGAGCCGTCGACACCCTGCAAGTCATGCACCGAATATTTTGCGTTGACCTCAATCTGGTGCCGTGCACCCATGCGCATGCGGTCGATGCTGATCGAGTTCTCGGTCTCGCCAAGACTCGCCATGGCCAGCACGGGCGGCAACAACAACACAGTCGCCGCTATCATGCGCAAACCATGACCCCAGCCTTGCCTCCAGCGTGCCGCTCCAAACTTGTTGCCTATGCCGCGGTGGCCGTCTGCGGCCCGCTCGGCGCCTGGCTGCTGCTCCAAATAGGGCTGGCACTTCGCAGCGCGGCCTGTGCCCCCAGCGCGCTGCTCATCTTGCTGGTGATTGCACCGATCGCCGAAGAAACCGTGTTCCGCCTGGGACTGCACAACTGGCTGGCAACAAAATCGAGTGCGCAGGTCGGTTGCCTGAGCCTGGCCAATGTGCTGGTGGCAGTTGTTTTCGGCAGCCTGCATGCGCTGCATCAAGGCTCGGCCTTGCTGTTGCTGACGGCTGCACCGGCGCTGGTATTTGGGTGGATGTGGGAACTCAGCGGGCGTCGACTCATGGTGCCAGTGCTGTTTCACGCCTGGTACAACCTGTGCATCGCGCTGGCCAGTTGTCGATAGACTTTCATTAGAAAAAGTCATACCGGTAACCCACATAGAAGAACACCGCAGACGACTCTTCGTGATTGGTCGGTCCATCTGTTGTGGATCGTTCGTAAATCGTCTCGCCAAGTATGCTGGCACGATCAGAAATCTTGTAAGACAGTCTGATCCCCGGTGACACCCTGAGCACCTTGGTAGCGGTGTTGTCGGTCTGGCTATAAAGCCGGATTGATGGCTCGAAGCTGGCCTTGTTGTCATAGAAGCCGGTCAGATTGTTATAGGCCAACTGGGTACCACGCAGGGTGTCGCTGTGCAGAACACTCAGGTTGAAGCCATTGATGTCCCTGCTTGAATAGATATTCGAGCCGGTCAATTGCACCGAGATGTTGTACTGCGCGCCAGTGGCTGGCATCGCCTGGAAGTCGCCCACGGCAGGAAGTGCGCCAATGTCGCTGTAGCGCAAATCAAGCGAGCCCTGCCACTTGGGTGACAGCGCCCGCGAGACACTGAACAAGGCTTGCCGCGCTTGCGCAGCGGTGCCCAGCGCCATATCCTTGACCTCAGCCAGACTTTTGAGTTGCAACAGGGTTTGCAGCGAGGTTGTGCCGGAGCTGATGAGGGCGTCACTCAACTGCAGTGAAGGTGCTTTGCGGTTGTCCAGCAACATCGTGATCGTGGTGCTGAACGGGCCCTGCACCGAACCTTGCAAAGTGGCAGCGTTGAGGACACGGAAATTGAGGTCATAGTCAAGCTGCGAATACATGGACACCGTCTCACCGAAATAACGCAGCTCCAGGCCGGTGGCCCGTCGATCCGAAATCCCCTCGGTGGTCTGATCGACCAATGAAATATTGCCCCCCCAATGCTCAAACAGGTTATCGGCCTCCAGCATGACGCCGGCCAACCGCTGCGACGGCGCCGACACCAGCGTGTTGGCTGGCACGCCCACCATCGCGTCCAGCTTGTATTTGCTTCCCAATGGCATGGCCAGGGAGACGCCGTCAAACAAGCCAAACAGCGAACCTCCAATGGCCGACTGCCGTCCAACGCGCAGGTCCAGCCGGGACTTCAGGTCACGGTAATCCACGTAGGCAGCGCTGAGGCCGCTTTGAGCATTGGAAGAAGATATGAAATTCTTGGAATAGGTATCGCGCAGCACGATCTTGGTCTCGGCGCTGTCGGACTTGTAGCGCCCGGACACATCGACGCTGGTCACCAGTGCCGACTGATTGGTACGACTCAAGGTGTTTTGATCGATGCCGGCCGAAATATTCACCAGAGAGTCGGTTTTGGACCGCCCGCCGTAATAGTACTGTGAAATGCTGCCGGTAGAGCTGTAGCCGCTGGTCCCGCTCTTGCCTTCAACCTTGTCGGTTGACTGGGCGGTGGCAGTGGTGGCACCGCCCAAGGCTGTTAGCCGCCGGGCAACGCGCTGCGCACCATCGCCCTGCGGATAGAGCTTCAGGTACAACTGGTACTCGATGCGCGCCTTGTCGGGTTGCTTCAATCCCTCCCAGGCGGTACCAATCAACTCCTGCGCCTGTTGCGACGACGGGTTGGGTGGCAACATCAGGACTTGGTTAAAAGCCTCTACGGCCTCCTGCAGCCGCTGCTGAGCCAAGGCCGCACGCCCGGTCTCCATCAACTCGGCAGCTTTGCCGCTGACTTTGGCCAGCGATTCAGCGTCCGGTAAAACCGCGATCGCTGCCGAATCTTCAGCAGTCGGTGGTTTGGGGCTGCTAGCTGCGGCAGCGGCGGCATCAGCCGACGGCGAAGCCGACGCCATTTCCAGCTTGAATACTCTGGAGGTTGGAAACCGATCCGCAGCCCGCTGGCGCACTGCCTTGGCGTCCTCTTCAGTGCGAAAATAACCTATCGCCAAGGCAAACTGTTTGCTACCGTCCTGTTCCAGGGGCTGCGTGAAAACCGCATAGTCCTGAAACTCCGCAGGCACCCGCGGCATGCCAGCGGGGTCGTCAACCGGGAAAGTCTGCAACAACACAGCATAGCGGCGTTCATCCGGTTTGACAGCCGATTCCGGCAGCGTGCCAACAGCGGGCAACGCTGCATTGACGACGTCCTCGCCACCGAAAGCAATATCAATGGACCGTGCACCGGGGCCTTGGCGCGCCAATACCCTGACCTTGTCGGTGAATCGCAAGGTCAGTGACTTGGTGGGTACCTTGGGTGCTGGAACGTAAGACAAGGCAATGCCAGGTCTTCCGGCCAACGGCGGCAGGCGCTTTGCCTCTTCGACCGTCTGTCCCAAAACCGCTTCGTCAGCGGCGATGATCTGAAAACTCAATTGCGCCAGATCGGTACTGACCAAAGGCGCCTGCTGCAAAAAGCGCACATTGGCGTTGAAAGTAATCCGGGCGACCTGCTGCTGCGTGCGGTCAAGCCATTGCAAGCTCTCAATGGTCTGCGCCGACACGCCACCCGAGAGCAGCGCAAAGCTGGCAGTCAGGATTCGACGGCGCAGTCCTGCAACCGGCAAAGCGGGCTTTCGGTGACGGGTAGGCAATGCCTGTGAACTCGCGTTAAAGGTACGCACTACCACCCCCCACATCAGATTGAAGGGGTGGGGCGAGGTGCTGTTTTGAACCATCAGACGTTTTTATTAAGTTGCAATTCAGGGCCCTATCGGAATGGGCTTGCCCGGCGTACGCGCTCTCATCTGGCGCGGGATGATTTCACTGTTGGAGACGTGGCAACTGATGCAAGTGAGTTTGTCAGGCATCGGCCGGAACGCTGGCGACAGATGTGAGTAGTTTACAGGTTGCCAAGCGGTTGTCTTGTGGCAGCTATCGCACGAGCGTGGGCTCATGAAGTGGCCCGATGGCCGGGCTGAAGCACCCATGCCGTTGTGGCAAACCAGGCAGGTGTTGGGTGATATTCCGTTATGGCTGAACTGCGCTGGCACCCAGGCCGTCGTGCGGTGGCAGCTGTCGCAAGAACTGGTCACCATCAAGTGACGTGCCGGCATACCAGAGGCATGTTGACCATCATGGCAAGTCTTGCACTGCCCTGGCTGAACACCCGTGTGGTCAAAGCTGGTGCTTGCAGTACTGAGGCCAGGTTGCGTCAGCTGCAGGTTGGGTAGCAGACGACCCAGTTCAGGATTCACCAAAGCGCCCCGCATGATGGGTCTCACCAGGCCTCTGAACCCACCGTTGTAGGTGTGGCAGCCAGAACCATTGCAGTCCTGTCCGGTGTGATGCCCGCTCGGCCGGGTTTTCATTTGGACGCCAAACCATGTGTACTTGGTCTCGTGGCAACTCATACAGGTCTTTGAAGCCACAGCAATATGCGCAGCCGCCGTCATCGGTGTACCTGAAAACGCGGTGAAGTTGGTTTTCGAGTGGCAGGCTTCGCAGGCAATACCCGCCACTGGAACGTGCGTTGCGGCGTTGGATGCAGTCGGCAACTGACCAGCCGCCAGCGGCATCATCTTCGGCTGGTAGGTAATCGGTGGCGGCGTTGTGCAACTGGCCTGCGTTGCGCAACCAGCAAAGGGGCCGGCACCGGTCCCAGCGGTATGACAGGAAATGCAAGCCGAGGCAATGCCGGTGTGCAATATCGTATTGCTGGCCAGCATACCCGGCGCATAGGAATAATCGCCCGCCGTCACGTGGCAGGTGGCGCAGGTGGCAATCGTTGTAGGCATGTGCCCATTGGGTTTGCCCGCCGCCGAGAATGAGGTGGTGCCGCTATGGCATTGCGAACAGTCACCCGTGGTCGGGTGGGCCGCATCGGCAACGCTGTAGGCGGTGGCAGTAGCGAAGGGGCGTGTCTGGAAGCCCTTGTACAAAGCGCCGCTGGTCACAGTTGTCGGGGTTATCGGGTACAGCGCCACACCCATCCACTGGAAATTCTTTTCATGGCAGGCATTGCAGCCACTGGTAATGCCCGAGTGGATCATGGGGCCGGTTGGTGCCGGCGTCTTGAACAAGCTGCCAGGTACGGTTTTGGTTCCGGTCACGGTCAGCAAGCCGCTCGGGATTGATCCTGCACCAACGTGGCACGATTCGCAGCTTGCGGTTGACGGGATGTGCGAAGTCACGCCTTGTGTCGTGGAAGGTGGCATGACGACAATCGAAGTGATGCCGGTGAAGCTTGTGCCGGTGATGCCCTGGCCATGGCAGGTTACGCAACCGGTGGTGATGCCACTGTGGCTGAACAGTGACTTGGTGAACAGTGCGCCATTGACAACCGGCAATTGCAGACTGCTGCCGGTACCCACGTGGCAAACCTCGCAGGCGGTGGTGCCAAACGGCACATGCTTGGCCGGCGGCCCCATCACCGTGAAGCCTATGGCCGGGATCGCAAAAGTGGCGGCGTTAGCGGCGCTGTGGCACTGCGCGCAGTTGCTTGACGGCGTTGGCGCGTTGGCGTGAATTGCGGTCAGCGTTGGCGTCACCGCGAAGTCGGTGTTGGTGTGGCACGACGTGCAGGAGGCGCTTGCCGAGACTGGGATGTGGTTGCTGGGCATCGTGATACCCGAGAAATCACTGGTACTGTGGCAGCTGGAGCAGTCACCGGTCGTCGAGTGCTTGGCATCGGCCACAAAGTTCACACCAGCCGTTACTTGGGGTCGCGTATGGAAGCCCTTGAACGGTGACGTCGTGGTAATCGGATACGGCCCCATGCTCATCCACTGGTAGTTGGTTTCGTGGCAAGAATTGCAGTTGGCAGTAACGCCAGCATGGATCATCGTCGCCGTCGGTGCCGGACTCAGGAACAGTGTGCCCGGTGCCGTCTTGGTTGCCACCCCGGGCACCAGACCTGCGGGGGTAGTGCCCAGGTGACAGCTTTCGCACGTGGTACTGGTTGGCAAGTGTGAGCCAACTCCGACCGGTGTAGTTGCCGGCATCACCACAATATTGCTGATGCCAAAGAAGCTCGTTCCCGTGATGCTCGGACCGTGGCAGCTGGCGCAGCCGGTGGTGATACCACTGTGGCTGAACGCCGAGTTGGTGAACTTGGCACCGTTGGCAACGGGCAGCTGCAGACTGCTGTTGGCACCCACGTGGCAGCTCT
Source organism: Betaproteobacteria bacterium (assembly GCA_025354965.1). Classification (GTDB taxonomy): domain Bacteria; phylum Pseudomonadota; class Gammaproteobacteria; order Burkholderiales; family Burkholderiaceae_C; genus Rhodoferax. The sequence goes on along the minus strand of JANXLW010000213.1, from coordinate 841 downwards.
CGCAGGCGGTCGTACCAAACGGCACATGCTTGGCCGGTGGGGCAACAATGGTGAAGCTTGCGGCCGGTATCGCGTAAGTCGCGGCGTTGGTAATGCTGTGGCACTGTGCACAATTGGTGCTGGTCGAGGGCGCATTGGCGTGGATCAGCGCCACCGTCGGCATCACCGAGAAGTCAATGTTGGTGTGGCACGACGTGCAGGTCGCGCTGGCCGCATACGGTATGTGGTTGGCCGGCTTGGCGGTAGCGCTGAAGTTCAGGGTGCTGGCGTGGCAGTTCGAGCAATCCCCAGGGGCCGCCGGATGTGCCGCGTCCTTGATGCTGTAGGTGCTGCCCGCCGCAGTCGGTCTAACGTTGAAACCAACGTAGCTCGCGCCCGAGGTCAACACCGTCGGCGTTCTGGTGTACAAACCGACGCCCAACCAGGTCATGCCGGCTTCGTGGCACGAATCGCAACCGCTGGTCACGCCAGCGTGAATCATCACGCCAGTGGGCACCGGCGCTTTGGCAAACGCCGTGCTGCCCAGCGTGGTGCTGGGCGCCACCGCCGGCACCAGTGCGCTCGGTGTTGCGCTCAGGTGGCAGCTCTCGCACTTGGCATTGTTGGCCGCCGGGATGTGGCCTCCCGTGCCGGTGGACGGCAGTACCACGATGCTGGTAATGCCATAGAAACTCGAGCCCGTGATGTTAGCCCCGTGGCAGCTGTCGCACCCCGTGGTGATGCCCGTGTGACTGAACTGGCTACCCTTGAAGGTGGTCATGGTGCCACTGGCGCCAGCCAGCGGTATCAGGGTCGCCGGTACGCTGTTGACGTGGCAGCTCTCGCAGTTGGTCGTACCCGG